>JAHEEO010000263.1 GCA_024640665.1 Rhodospirillales bacterium
CAATCGTCCTTCATGCTGTGAGTGCACGGCGCTGATTGTCTGTTCATGCAGCTTCTCGGCTTGAGATTCTGCGTGTTCGACTAATTGTTTGTAATGCGCTTCAGAATCGCTGCGCTCCTGCTGCCACTGCGCTTGAGCTTCATCAAAACGCAGCTGGCTGCTGTGTTGCAGCTCTTCCAGGGCCTGCGCATGTTGAGCCTCGCGCCCGGCGAATTCTGCTTCTTGCTGAGACCGGAGCGCGGAAATCTCTTGTTCGAACTGCGCCTCAGCCGCAGCGATTCGCTGTTGAAAACTGGCTTCGGTGGCCTGAAGTCTTTCAAGTTGCTCGTCTCGTTGCGACTGCATCTGAGTGATTGCGCGCTCATGTTCGGCACGTATTTCCGAAACTTGTCGTTCGTGATCGGCGCCGCTTTCTGCAATGCGGCGGCCGCGTTCGTCGATATCGAGTTTTAGTGATTCGACGGTCTGTTCATGTGAGCGGTCTTTGATGCGTAGATCTTTGAGTTCTGCATCAATTAGGTCGTATGCGCGGCATGCCTCGTTGCGCGCGGAGTCAGCTTCGATGACTTGATTGCTGAGCGCTCGCATCTCTTGAGCCTGCTGCTCGACGCGGTCTTCAAGCGTCTGGCTTTGCAGCTTGCTGCCTTCCAGGGCTGCGCTTAGCTCAGCGAGCTGCAGTTCACGCTCGTTGAGCAGTTGCTGTGTCCGTTCGAGCTCGGCAATGTCCCCGGCTGACGGGGGCTGAGATTGTAATTCATCCAGTGTGTCTCTTTGCTCATTGAGCTGAGACTTGAGTGCTTGAATGCGGCTCTGATACTTGCGCCGCGTTGCATCAAACTCTTCAGCCTTTTGGCGCCAATACGCAATTTCTTTCTTGGCGACTTTGTCAGTGCCAGACTCGACAGCTGCGAGTTTTTGGGCAAAACGTTTCAGCTTGCTGCGTTCATTTGCGACGACATCTTGCAGCTGATTGGAGGTTTTCTTCCATTGCGCTCGCTCACTTTCGATCTCTTCGAGGCGCAGCTGGAGGGCTCTGAAAGCCTGTTCAGATTCGGATTCCTCAGGCCGCTCGGCTTGAAGCTGCTGTTCAAGCTCCGAACACCGATGTTCGGATTCATCCAGCGCATTCTGTAGCAATGCGAACGCCTGCTCTGCAATATCCCGCGAGTTGCTCATGGTCTTGTTATCGTGAATCCAATCCTTTGGATACGAAGCAGCGTAGCGCCAAGACTGGCTCGTTGCCCCGTACTGATTCACGTTTCGACATAAAGAATCTGGCATACTGTGAGGCCCCTGGAGGGCTTGCCCGGCCATTTAGAGCACTGTGTCAAACATTCATAGCGCCCCGAAATTTGCGCGCGACCTGGCGCGATCCATCATTAAACCCTTGCCTAACAATTTCGTGGAACGCCCGTGGGGGGGAACGCGAATTCGTCAGTTCAAGAATCTGTGTGCGTTGCCGGATCAGCGGGTGATCGGCGGTGCTGGTCTAGGTGAATCGTTTGAGATTGCGGCTTTCGATGCCGATCCCGAGGCCTGCCGTTTTCCCAGTATGGTGCGATTAGCCAACGGTGAACTGGCTTCATTGCCGGCATTGCTGGAAGCGCACGGAGAGCTGATACTCGGTAAGGAGTGGGTGTCTCGGCATGGTCGCTGCATCCCTTTATTGCCTAAGTTTCTTTGTGTCGCTGAGCTGTTATCGATTCAAGGTCATCCCCCCGGTCATACGGAGGTATACGTCACTGTTGACGCTGATCCCGGAGCCACTATTCGGGTTGGATTTCGGCGCAATATGGATCGCCAGTTGCTGCAACGCGAGTTAAACGCGGGGCTGGACGCGCAGAGGCAATTCGCTGCCATGCTGAATCCGGAGACGGATTGGCTGCTTATTCAACGGCAACTGGGCAGTTGGTTTGCCGCTCGCGACGAGCCTGCAGCTGCGGTTATTGATGCTCTTGATGAGCATCTCGTCGCTGCAGGACAAACGCGCAGCGCTAGCCGGTTGTTGGAAACGCTGAAAAACCAGTACTGGTTCATGTTGGACGCGATGAACGAAATTGAACTGCAGCCTGGCCAAATTATTCATAACTGCAATCCGCCGCGGTTCGAGGCGAATCTAGGTCACGCGCCGGCAGCGGAAGTGCATGCGCTCGGGAACCCAGAGGCGCGTGAATTCGTCATGCTGGAAGTGCGTCGGGCTGGGCCCACACTGCGCGCCTGGGATAATGTTCGTTTTCCAATGCGTGAAGTCGACATCGAAGGTGCGCTCGACGTTTTGAATCTGGAGGCAACTTCGGCTGAAGAATTCGTCGTTACACCCTCCGCAACCGGAGACGCCGCCCGCCAAATTTCAGTGGATTCGCCGAATTTCCGGCTCGAACACATCAAGCTTGGGCCTGCCGAGAGTCTGGCGATCACGTCTGCAGCAACGCATTGTTTGCATGTTTTGGAGGGGGCCGCGCTTATTAGCTCCGAGTATTCCGACGTTGATGCATCGCTTGAGCGCGGCGAATCAGCCATCGTTCCCGAGCAGGTAGATGTTTACAATATTGCCTCCGGCTCGGCGCCTATACATATCGTAAAGGTGGATATTCCTTGATTGAGCTGGTTAGTCACGCTGGGTACCTAGAAATCGATTTGTCGGCCTTGGCGCGAAATTATCAGGTGATTTCCAGGCAGGTGTCGACGGCAGTTGCTGCAGTTGTGAAAGCCGATGGCTACGGACTGGGCGCAGCGCGCGTGGCAGAAAAGTTGTATCAGTCTGGTTGCCGCACATTTTTCGTCGCAACACTCGAGGAAGGAGTCGCGTTGCGGCAGTCATTGCGCCAGGCTGACATCTTCATATTCGAAGGCGCGCGCGCCGGCAAAGAATCGGTCATCATAGAACACAAGCTTGTTCCGGTGCTAAATACGGTGGAGCAGGTTAGGCGCTGGTTGCCCCTGGAGCAAAAAGCGGCCATTCATGTCGATACCGGCATGACCAGGCTGGGCCTCGATATGTCAGATTTTAGAGCGTTGATGGCTGAGGGCATCGATAAGCGGCATATCGTTTATCTCATGACTCATCTGGCTTGCGCTGATGATGCTGCCAGTAAGCAAAACGACGCGCAGTTGAACGAATTCTTGTCGATTCGTGCAAGCCTGCCAGAAGCGCTTACTTCGATTGCGAATTCAGGTGGGGCATTTCTGGGCAAAGCGTTCGCCGGAGATCTGGTACGTGCGGGAATCGGGCTTTATGGCGGGAATCCGCTGGCAAGTGGAGCAAGTCCGGTGGAGGTCGTGGCGACACTAAAAGCCCGGGTCATGCAGATTCGCACATTGGATCACCGTGCGAATGTTGGCTATGGTGCGACTTACTCGGCGTCTGCGGGCAGCCGTTTGGCCGTGGTCGGTGTCGGATATGCCGACGGTTACCCCCGCCAACTCAGCAATCGAGCCCATGCAAGCGTAAACGGCATACATGTGCCTGTGGTTGGCCGTGTTTCTATGGATCTTACCTGCCTGGATGTCACTTCAGTTGCTCCGACAGATTTGCGCGAAGGCGACTATGTCGAGATGTTCGGACGGGATGTCACAATTGAAACGCTTGCGAACCTTTGCGGTACGATTAACTACCAAATTCTTACAGGACTCAGTACGCGGCTGAAGCGTGTTTACTTAGAGTAAAACAGCAATGCCGAGACCAATCATGAGCGAATTCCAATCCATGACATCCATCGATGGCCTAATTCAACCGACGGCCACCGCAGCCGTGCCAGTTATGGATAGAGGATTTCTGTAT
>JAHEEO010000066.1:0-1575 GCA_024640665.1 Rhodospirillales bacterium
CGGTTATATCCGCGTGGACGCTGATGAGGTGACCTACCCTTTGCATGTAATCCTGCGCTTCGAGCTGGAACGTGCACTGCTGGACGGCAGCCTCGCTGTCACTGATCTTCCCGAGGCCTGGGATGCGGCCATGCAGCGCTATCTGGGTCTGACGACCGCCGGCAACAATGCCAATGGCTGCATGCAGGATGTCCACTGGTACGCAGGGTTATTCGGCTACTTCCCAACGTACACGCTAGGGGCGCTCGGGGCGGCTCAATGGTTTACAGTCGCCACCGAGGCCGTGCCGGAAATTCTGCCCGGTATTGCCGCAGGTGACCTGACACCGCTGCTCGAATGGCTGCGCGCCAACGTCCACGGCCGGGGTCGACAGATCACCATGCAGCCGCTGTTCGAGGAAGTGACCGGCTCGAAGCTGGATGCGGGCTACTTCAAACGTCATCTCCAGGCCCGGTATCTGGACTGACAGGCTGGGCGACGGCATGCCACGGTCGTTGCAATCGCGGGCCACTGTTTTTGTGCCCTCACCCGTGCGCGCTACACACGACCGCTGCGCGTTTGAAGCCGCACGTCTGCATACACAGGTGATATAGAATGAAGTATCGAACACGAGGGGGGAGCACAGGAATGAAACCCGATCCAAAACGCCGATGCGTCGCTGCGTATACCGCGTTCGTTCTGGGCATTGTCATGTGTGCCTCGCAGGTTCGAGCTCACCATTCAACAGCCGAGTTCAACGCCAGAGAGATGGCCGAAGCGCGGGGCGAAGTCATTAGCGTTCTCTGGCGAAATCCCCATGTACGCTTTCGCATCAGCACGGCAGCTATCGATGGCAACGATCAGGTCTGGGAACTCGAGGGCACGGATGTCACGCGCCTCGACCGTGGCGGTGTCCCTCACGATCTCATCAAGGTCGGCGACGTCGTGAGGTTTGCCGGAAACCCATCCACACGCAGTGCACGACGGATGTACGTGACCAATATGTTGACCACAGACGGGCGCGAGATTCTGCTCAGAGGCTCAGCGGAGGCGCGCTGGGCTCCGAATCGGCTCGTTAACACAAATGCACCAGTCACGCCGGCATCGTCAGCGGTGGCGGCTGCGGCAGCCGACGCTGGCTTCATTGGAAAAGTCCTGGTGCCGACTCGCGGACCGGCGCCGGCATGGCTCAGCAACCCGCCGCTCACGGATGCGGCGCGTGAAGGACGCGCGGAATACGATGCGGTCACCGATGATCCCGTTCTCGGTTGCGTGTCACCGGGCATGCCGCGGGTAATAACCCGCAGCGGCCCCTACGCGATTCGGTTTATCCAGCGGGGCGGAGACATCGTCCAGCAAAACGAATGGTTCGAGACGGACCGACTGATCCACATGGACGGCCGGCAACCGCCTGCCGAACAGCCTTACACGCCGCTCGGCTATTCCGCCGGCCGCTGGGACGGCGATGCACTCGTAATCACGACAACGCATATCGACTGGCCCTACTTCCAAATGTACGGGCTCGAGGGCGTTCCCCAAAGCCGAGCGATGCGGATCGACGAGCGCTTTACACCAAGCGACAACTTCGCCACGGTG
>JAHEEO010000066.1:1585-13377 GCA_024640665.1 Rhodospirillales bacterium
ATTTCCGCAACCGATCCGGCGACCTTTACCGAGACGGTTACCTACGAAAACTACGTAACGTTTCGTTGGGACCCCACACTCGAGTTCCTGCCGTACGACTGCATCGAGGAAGAACACCAGGGGCAGTAAGGATCTGATTCGCGCTACGGAAGATCCCGCGCCGCCCCACCCAGCGAAGCAGGGTGTGACGTGATCAATCGAATGCCGGTCTCAGCTTCAAACCGAGGGGAGAGCGACTCGTAGGCTGCGGAAAAACCTAAGCCGAGCTATTCTCTAACCCCAAGAAACGCCTCACCGGTATCCGCCGTGCAACCCTGCGCCGGCATTGCTTCACCGCACTTAATGATTGAGCTGCCGCGCGATAATGCGCCAAATGGCCGGCCGTCACGCAATGGATTAATTGTGACTGTGAGGATCGTGCCGATTGGAAAGCTCTCCACCGTGATCCCTTCGCGAGCGATGGTTGCCGAAGGACCCGTTTCAACACCCCATATGTCTGGACCGCCGTCTTCTTTAGTCTGCGGCTCGCCGTTTTTGTCGACGATTTGGAAAATAAGCTGTGCATGATTGCCGCCCGGAATAAAGCGAGTCAGGCGGCCCGTTACGGTGACGTCTTTCGTCTGGTCGTACATTGCGAAGGAATGATGCGCTTGCGCACGTGGCGCAAATATCGCGACCATGGCGGCCACGGTCAAACCGATCACCAGCCCTGGCCTAATAGAATTGAACTTATACATTTCAGTGCTCCGTAAAAATCTCTTTTGCAGCGATGCTATTCGGAGAGTCGCTCCCAACCCTGCTCAAAGTACCGTTCCCAGTTTTGGGCCCACGGCCTGCCAAAGTAATCAATATATCCTTCGTCTAAGAACGTAAGTTGTGTCGGTCGCCCGTCGGGACCGTTCACAATGGTGCTTTGCACGCGGCACTCTGTATATGAGTAGCGACGATCCGGTTCGTCAATTCCGCCAGCAAACCGCCACGGTGTGACTTGGTGCAATGGCTGAACAAACGCTTCTGGATCGTAAAAAGTTGCCTCTACCACCAAGCCATCACCTGCTGCGTTTGGCCGAAACACTTCGATCACCTCAAATTCGTTGCTGTACTCGAACATAGAATGTGAAAGCGTCCACGCTTGCACGTTTGCGGTCCACACGACAAGCGTATCGCCATCCCAGAAGCCAACGCTTTCGCCGTACCACTGCGGAACCAGTTGCGTGTGCTCTTGACCGATCAGAACCTTGCGCACGAAGTTGTCAGCAACACCAGCCACGAATTGCACCTGGTGCGGCGTCACGAGTACTTCGATGTTACGCAGAGAAAACTCTGCCCACCAGCGCATCAGACCTTCCGGGTAACAGAAGGCCGCCATCCATTGCGGTGAATTCGTCACCGATTCGTGGTAGCCCATTTGCACCATACGTTCTTGATATTCGGGTGTGAGCACCGACACGAGCCTTCCTGATTGTAAATTCCGACCGTACGTCCATTGCTCATCGCGCGCGCCACGCGCATACCAACCGTCCCATTCCGGCAAGCTCGTTCGACTATGCTGCGTGGGTCCACCGCGCGAACGCACTTCGGCCAGCAACGCAGCGTAGTGCGCCTCGGCACTCGCATAGTCATAAGGACTCACAATCTCATCGGGCTCGAGATCGACCGAGCAATCACCCCATTCGCCCATCCGCTGCACAGTCCACGTATCGGTGAGCTGACGCGGAGTATTGCATCGCGTATAGCGCGGATCGGTCCAGTATTCTCGATCGAGATAAAAATTCTGCGTCGTATACAGATCCACAGGCAGCGGTCGCACACCTGGCGGTGGTGCACCTGTCTGGGCATAGGCTGTCGAAGCAACAATACTGACGGCTAGTAGCAAGCCGAAAGTCATGCAAAGGCTCTTTGGCATCAAAATAGACCCTCTTAACCGATTCGAAAAAAACACACGAGACACTCTTTTAGGGCCCGTGAAACGCGCAGAATGCGATTATCTCGCCCCCCGGGTCAACCCAATGCAATTATGCCCGTTATGGGGAATAGCGATGCAAAATTGATAAGCCAGGTGACAAGTACTGGGCGCCATCGAAGCACTAACGAACCAGACTGCAGCGGTTTAGGCACATTCGAAATCCTCGCAATACGCCGCCAACAGCGCAACATTGAGCATCACAACGAAATTAATCGAATCAGCATAAAGATTGCTCTTTATTCGCACATCGGTCTAAATGAACTTATGCAGATCGCCTTAAACGTCTGCGAAGGGGCCAGCAATTTTCGAGAGGTGGAATGGTCATTTTTTGGCGACACACTTTGGGCAGTTTGCGCGATCTCACGCCAATCTTCTTGGTAATCGCGGTGTTCCAGGTCCTGGTGCTCAAACGCCCGTTGAGCGAGCTCGCTGTGCTTACCGAGGGTGCCGTGCTCGTCGTGCTCGGACTCACATTATTTATCTATGGCCTTGAACTCGCCTTGTTCCCAATTGGTCAGGCACTGGCACATGCCCTGGCACGAAAAGGCAGCGTTCCTTGGTTAGTAATCTTCGCTTTCGTGCTGGGTGCCGGCACGACTATTGCCGAGCCGGCGCTTATCGCGGTGGCGGACGAAGCCGCTGCAGTCGCTTCACTGGCCGGCTTTATTTCCGATACCGATATGGCTCGCGATAATTACGCGCTAGGTTTGCGACTCACCGTTGCATTGTCAGTCGGCACGGCACTTGTTTTGGGCGTTACGCGAATTCTTACAGGTTGGTCACTGCCAAGAATGATAATTGGCGGATACTCGATCGTTGTGATCGTCACGCTGTTTGCCCCGCCAGAAATTGTTGGCGTCGCCTATGACTCTGGCGGCGTCACAACATCGACAGTTACCGTGCCGTTGGTGACCGCGTTTGGCATTGGGCTCGCTTCGTCTCTCGCTGATCGTAATCCAATGACAGACGGCTTTGGTCTTATCGCATTCGCGTCGCTCACCCCGATCATATTCGTCATGCTCTTTGGAATGTTTGTGGCATGGGGATAATCGAAGCCAGCGTCGAGATGATAATGCGCGCGGCTCGCGACGTGCTACCGGTCATGCTGTTCTTGTTTGCATTTCAATTCATCATATTGCGCCGCCAACCGCCCCATATGGCTCGCATTGCCGTCGGGTTTGGCTTCGTTGTGGTTGGCCTGGGCATTTTTTTACTTGGATTGGAGCTCGGACTTTTCCCGCTTGGCAGGCTCATGGCTGAACAACTGACAGGCCTCGGCGCTGTCGGACCCAATCAGCTCATGACGGCTTGGCAAGATTACTACTGGGTCTATGTTTTTGCTTTTGCCATCGGTTTTGCTACGACCGTAGCCGAACCGGCCCTGCTCGCTGTTGCCATCAAGGCAAATGAGGCATCAGGCGGAGCCATACATGTCTGGGGATTGCGTGTTGCCGTTGCTCTAGGCGTTGCGGTCGGTGTTAGTTTAGGTTGCTTTCGTATCGTTACCGGCACGCCGCTGCAGTGGTTCATCATTGGCGGCTACAGCATCGTTGTTCTGCAAACCGTTTTTGCGCCGCGTTTGATCGTTCCACTTGCATACGATTCCGGAGGCGTAACCACATCGACCGTTACGGTTCCGCTCATTGCCGCACTTGGCCTCGGACTCGCCAGCGCCGTCCCCGGCCGGAATCCATTGATTGATGGATTTGGACTCATTGCGTTCGCCAGTTTGTTTCCGATAATCAGCGTACTGGGCTATGCGCAAATTACGACTATTCTTGAACGCCGCGCAGCAAGACAGGCACAACTACCACTTCCCAACTCTTCGCAACCTAGAACTCCGGAGGAGTAATATGCATTTCAAATTACTAGTCGTATTCGTCGATGACTCAAAGACTGATGCCGTAATGAGCGCCGCGAGAGAGAGCGGCGCAACAGGTTGCACGGTGGTCAACAATGCGCGCGGCGAAGGCAGCAAAGAAAGCAAGACATTTTTTGGTTTGACGCTTACCGGGCAGCGAGACGTCCTGCTGATGTTGGTTGAAGAGCATTTGAGCCGAAAGATTCTTGAACAAATCGCAAAGGTCGGCGAATTCGACGAGTCACACGGATCCGGTATTGCGATTCAAATTGACGTCGAGGACGCCGTGGGAGTATTGCGGCAAACCGCGTTGCTCGCGGAAGTCGTGGAGGAGCAACTATGAGCAAGTTAGACGGAATTCCTGTGCGCCAGGTGATGCGCGACAACTTTACGGAAGTTGACGGCAGCATTGATGTAATGGAAGCCATGCGCATCATGAAACGGGTCGGAGCAACCGTGCTCATCGTCAAAAAGCGCAATGAGCAAGACGAATACGGAATGGTTCTTTTCTCTGATATCGCCAAACAGGTGATTGCTAAGGATCGCGCACCGGAACGCGTTAACGCTTATGAGATCATGGCAAAGCCGGTTATTACGGTCCGCCCCGATATGTCCATTCGCTACTGCGCTCGCTTGTTCGAGAGATTTGGCATCAGCCACGCGCCAGTAATCGAAAACGAAAAAGTCATTGGGTTAGTCAGTTACTACTTGCTTGTCTTGGGCGGACTCAATCTCGACTAACGCATTGGTCAGCGCATCACGATCTCTTCAAGCAGGTAGCACAAGCAGTCCTGACGGATGACGTCGTGGTCCAGCGTGTACATCGCGGGAATGACATTGCGCTGCAGCGAAACGTCGCCATGGAGTTCGGTGAGAAAGGTGTCGGTGACGTCTTTGTGGCTGGGGTCAACCACGCGTAGCGTGTGATGTAACGGGCGCCGGGTGAACGCGAACTCCGTGCCCGCAGGTACAGCATGAAAATTAACTGCCTCCATACCGGCAGTGAGTATCAGATCGTCAGTGGCTAAACGCGCGCCGTTCATTTCGTCCGCGAAATCAAAATCGATGTCGTCCATTACGTGGATGCGGCCTACGGCCTGATACAAGCGTAAATTCGATCGGTCCTGCTGCGGAATCTCTTGCAGATCCATATAGCGCTGCAGCAGTTCGAATGTTCGAATATCGCTTTGTAGGTCGCCCACGGGACCCACTTCGATGGTGGTCGCGGGGCACAGCGTATGTACCGCGCGCGTCATCACGGTATCCGGTTCTTCAACGTAAATAGCCTTGTCGGAAAACAGATACGCCAAGCCCATGGATTCCGGCGTGATCGATGTAAGTACGCTGTAGTGGGGATTGCGTCCAGTGTTGTTGTGAATGTCCAGTGCAGCAAATAACTCAGTTGCCTGCAGGTGTGCCATGAGCTCCGCAGCCAGCCCGCCCTCGTACCCCGTGGCGTCCTTCCAGATACGGTTGTAATCGACTTGACCCGGCAGGCTGCGCACGGATTGAGCCGCGGCGGTTAGATTGCCCAAGAAGATAATAAGACTGCGTTTCGGCTTAGGATTGTGCGAGAGGTATTGACTCAATGCCGCCCACCCGCTTGTTTCATTGCCGTGCAGCAATGTTGAAATAAACAGTGGCGGGTCCTGCTCACCTTGAATATAGAGCAAGGTCGGACCGCCCAGCTTGGCAAGCAGCGCCGTTGACGGGCACTGGAACAGTTCCGCATCCGGGTTGCGCAGCACGTTCAAAGCGGACACTACAGCGGCCACGTGTGCACTGGCTGGTTAGTGTCCTGCAGTTCCCTGTATGCGAGAACAAGGTCATTCAATGAAGCTGCATTCCTCGTCATCCAGCGTCGCTGCCAAGCGGCACCGTTTTGTGAGTTATCGACGCGGCTGGCAATGATGCCCAGGTATTCGTCAATTTCCATATCGGGAATATTCAGCGATTGCAGACCTCGTCGTGCCAAAGGTATGAGCTGTTCGGCGATCAACTGGCGCATGCCAATTTCTTCGCGCCTGCCCTCGGTGACCCAGCAGATCCGGGCATTGAGCCCATAACGCGCAGCTTTGTAGAAATTTTCCCGCGCGTCAGTGAAACTAAGTTGACTCTCGGGCGCTTCAGATTGCAGACCCATACCTTTGACCATTCCATAGTAGAAAGCAGCATTGGCCACGCAGTCTAATGGCGTGGGGCCCGCGCTGGCCACCCGTTGTTCTATTCGCAGATGCAGTTGCCCGTCAAAATCGAAACCCAGCAATGGCCGTACCCACCGCCACATGGTGCCGTTTTGGAAGCGCAGATGGCCAAACTTTTCAGGCGGTGAATCCTGCACCATCGGAATCAATATGAGGTGGTCCCGCCGATTCTCCTCAAACACCTCAAACAGCGAGTCGTGGACGTAGTCCGCACCGAAGGTAACCCTCGGTTTGTTGTGCTCGCCAACGTCGACACACTGCTCGAACAGTGGAATCCTCGATTCGTCCCATAACCGGTGACCGAAAAGAAACGGTGAGTTGGCGCTCGCGGCAACCAGCGGTGCAGACGAAATGATGCTGGCGTTGAAATCGCGCACGACCATATCCGGACGGCACTGCAGATGTATCTGGAACGAGGTCGTGGCTGCTTCAAGCATAACGTCGTCATGTTCCAGGCTCAGCGGGTCATCGCCTTCGATATTGATCGTTAACTTTTGACCGTCACGCAGTGCCATTACCCGGTCGTTCAACGACTGGTAACGAATCATGCTGGACATATTGTCACTGACGAACAATTCCTCTCGGGCCGTGGGCAATGTGCCAATCATCACGATGCCGCAATCAAGTTTTGCCGCAGTCTGGCGGCAACGTGCCCAAGTAGCTGTGAGTTCGTCATGTAGACGCGAAAACACCCTTCCGGTCAGCGCGCAGGGGCTGCCGTTGATCTCGATGTTGAACTTGGCGAGTTCCGGCACCGCGAGAGGGCTGTTGAGTGTCTGCAGAAACAGCTCGTTATGCGGCCATGCGTTTCCAGCGGGGTCGATCAGCCACGCTTCCAGCTCAAAACCCGCTACATCACCGCGCTTAGAGAGTGTGCCTGTTTCGAAGACCCGCGCCAGCAAATCCGTTTCCGCGTCGAGCAGTTCGCGAAACTTACTGAAATCGGCCGCATCGAAAAATCGGTGTGAAACTTCTGAACCCATAGCGTCCGCAGTATATGCATTTCAAACGCCCACTGTCTTCAGCCGTCGACTGCCACCCTCCCCGGGATCTCGTGAGTTCTGGGTTCTAAATACATGGCGACTGAATGGCCTGGCAGCAGAGCTTGGTGAAAACCCAGCGAACTGCGCTCGCGACAGCCAGCGCAAGCAGTTCAATCGGCGCCGGTAATCCTGCCGATTTCTTCGCCTTCGGGTGTGCGGACACCGACGACGTAGCCTCCGTCCGTGCCATCTTTCATGGGCGCGATACTGATCGTGACCATGTCACCCACCGTAAACATGCCTGGGAGCAGGCCCTGGCGGCGCATATTGTTGCGGCTGTGACCCTCAAACTCGATATCGCGCGTTCCACGCGCATCGTCCGTCACCTCCAATACCAAGCGCATGTGCGGATTGGCAAAACGGGCTTCAATCACCTTACCCGAGAGCGCGACTGGGTTGCGAAAATCGAACTGCGCTGCGGAATGGTGTGCACTTGCTGGTGCCACTATTGCACAAAGGATTAGTGCGCAGAATGTCGTTGCGATTTTGTTCATTCTAGTCTTTCCGTATTTCACCGAGATTACTGACATCATTCCTGGACCATTTCAAGGCCCGCCTCTTCGTAGAGCCCTTCCATCTCGTCCAGCCATTTTGGCTCGGAGCATTCGTAGGTCAACACGTGATAGCCCGGCAGCTCCTGCCATCTTTTGACTATAGAGAACGGTTCCTTAAGCCACGCTGAATCAGTCATTGTCAGTTCATTGACCAGCACGCGCGTGCCATCTTCTAACGGTTCACCGAGATAGTACACTTCGCGAACCGTTGCCTCATTACTGTGTGGGTAACGCGAATCGACCTGAGTCTTAAGACGAGTCGTCTCGACAATGAGCCGATCACCCTCCCAATAGGCCGTCGAGTAGCCGTTGCGCTCTGGGAAGAACGAGTCTGGATCCTCGGCTTCCGTGCCAATCAGGAAGCGTCGAAACTCACTGTGCGCCTCGTAAATCACGAACACTTGTTCCGGGCGTTGGATGATTTCCATCGGGTAACCGCCGGAGCCGAGGACCGATGCCGGCATTCCCGAGCCGACACAGGAATTTCCCGCGCCGTGGTTAGTGCCGTCGGTGAGTGACAGAAAATCGTTCCTGGCGGCTTCGGCTGCCTCGGTGAGTACGGGCGCGCCTTGTGGCGCGTTAAAAGCGCCGGCACCAATACTGCCGCGGAATGTCGTCCACGCCCCGCTGAAATCAGGCTGCTCCGCAGCTTCTAGGACCGCCGCCGAAAGGCAGATGGCCAGCGAAACCATACCGAGGGTCCGATTGCTAATCATAGCTTTCCTTTTTCTGTTGAACGCTGCCGAATTTACGGCAGCCGCACAAATGCTCTGTCGACAGTTTAGCTCGATTTCGTGCGGCAGTTAAGCAGTCAGTCGCTTTTTCATGACGCGAAATGCGCATAGTATGAGACAGTATCGTCGAATTGCCGGCCCCATGATCTCCATTTGGCTAATTCATGAACGCGCTCTCAGCTGAAAGTCTGCTCCAATTCAACTACCTCTTCCGGGGGTTATCGAAGAGTGCAATATCGAGTATCGCCGCTTTAGCTACGCGTAGGCAGCTCAGCAAGGGCACTGTTGTTTTTTCGCAGGGCGACGAACCCGACGCGCTCTATGGCATCGTGGCCGGCAAGATTCGAATCAGTGCGAGCAGCCAATCCGGCCAAGAAGTCTTTTTGAGCTACATGGAGCCTGGCGACACCTTCGGTGAAATTGCCGTCATGGACGGACTGCCGCGTACGGCAACGGCAACCGTCGTTGAGGATGCCGCGCTGATCATGATTCAACGTTCGGAGTTTCTGCGGCTGCTCCACAACGAGCCGGTGCTATCGTTGCAGCTAATTGAACTACTTTGCAAGCGGCTGCGCTGGACCAGCGAATTGATAGAAGAGTCCGCGTTCTTAGATGGTGAAGCACGCTTGGCGAAACGCTTATTGATCTTGTCTACCTTGCATGGCCGACTCAACAAGGCGAATCAAATCGAACTGAGCATTTCGCAGGACGATCTGGCGCATTTTCTCGGTGTGTCACGACAGGCCGTGAATCAATATCTGCGCGAGTGGCAGCGCAAGTCGTGGGTTGCGCTCGGACGCAGCAGAATTACCATACTCGACGCTGAGGCACTCCAGGAGACGGTACGTACCGCTTGAGCAAACGCATTCTACTGCTTGAGTTTATCCCTCGAAGTATTGGCCCAGGAAAAGTTTGACACCAGCCGAACGACTGTCAGCTGGTGTCAAACGTAGTCTTTGGTTTTACGAGCGGATGCTAGGTCGGTATGCAGTACCAATGTCCGATAAAATACACCCACATACAATCCCAGCTCTGTCCCTGTTTACCGTCGACGACGAAACCAGCCTCCGGCATCGCTATGGGTTGAAGCATTGCTGGAGACGGCGCGTTCGCGCTCCCCGCTTGGATGGCGCCGATCGGAGCGAAGCAAATGGCGGCCAGAGCTGCAAGTTTTAGTTTGCGCATAGTAATGTTCTCCTGCTGAAGCGTAGCGTTTGAAAAGTCGTTGAGCGCCAGTCTGGCGCCGCAATTCAAAAACTACTGTCAGCTTCCCGACACTGCGAACAAATGCGCTGGAACTGTCGGCTGGTTGACAGTTCTTCCAAAAAAAACCTGTTGCAATTCACATATTCGCGGAGTGCATGTGATCTCGTTCACGCAGCGCAGCGAACCTTCGTAATCGGGGAACTCAAAAGAGCACAAGAATGGGATCAACCACAAACGTCGTCACCCTGCTCAAATCCGTAGAGCGTCTTCCTGAACAGGATCAGGACCTGCTTCTAAAACTCGTGCGCCTGCTAATTGCAGCGCCGGAAGCCGCGCAAAGTCACGCGATCAGAATGCTCGGAGACATTATCGCAATGGAGCCCGAAACACGCTTCGAGTGTGTGTCAGACCTGCAGGAAATCGTTGAATTTCTCGACGCGCGGGTAGAGGCAAAGCACGGTCGTCGCTGGCGCGCAACGGACGCAAGCCGGCCAGTCGTCTCTATTATTCCGGAGCCAAATTCTTAAGTTGACCTCTATTTGGCGGTTACATTGACCACGCCTTCCCAGTCGTGAGTCACGGCCTGCAAACTCGCGCAATAAGTCTTATAGAACGCCATAACGGTATCCGACGCATCTTGACGGCTCTGCTCGCTGAACCACTGGCGTGCCGCATCGATATGACCTTTGCTAAAGAGCACCAGCCCGGGTTCGAGTGTGCGCCGGTGCGACATGCACAATTCCAGTATATCGAGCGCTGCCGACTTGCCGGCCAAGCGGAACCTGCCGATTTTTCGCCACGCTGATGCTTGCGTCTCGATTGAATCAGCCGAAGCCAATGTCGCCGCGCCGACAACCCGAGTGAGTGCCTGGATACGCGCAGCTGTATTTACTGTATCCCCAACGGCCCGATAGTTGAATCGCGTGGCCGAACCGATATTCGCCATCATTATTTCGCCGCGATGCAGGCCCAGGCCTGTTACCAATGGTGTGTCGCGATGATCTTGGCTAAACACCTCGATCGCATGCGTCATCTCATTGGCGGCGGCGGCAGCATCCGCACTGGGATTGTTTCGCTTCCACTCGCCTCCCCACACAGCAATCATGGAATCTCCAGCGGTATCCGTCACGAGCCCGCCGTGTCGCTCCACGATAGAAAACAGCAGTTCGTAATATTCGTTCATGAGCGCGCCGAGAACAGCCGGGCTCAATCGCTCCGCCAGCGCCGTGTAATCGCGCACATCGCTGACCAAACAGACACCGTCGATCAGTTGCTGCGCATTGTCGCGCGCGAAGCCCCCATCGGCGGCGCCGGCCACAATGCCTGCGGTCGGCACGTATGCTTCGAGCGCTTCGCGAAGATGTTCCTTGCGGCGACTTTCCGAAAACCGATGCCACAAAAGCCCCAATATGAGTGCGCACGGAACTTGAATCAGCAAAGGTACGAACGTGGGCACGAAAACGCGCCCGAACTGAAAAATCAACACGGCACTCAGGGTATAAATTCCGCCAAGCGCCACTAATATCCCGAGCGTATGCCGTAGCTCCAAAAACCGCGGGGTCGAAGCAACCAGCATTCCCCATAGGAACACAAGCATGAGTTGCGGCCACATGGGCAGCGGCGCGATGAGCTGCCGATGCAGCATATTGCCGAATGCAGTCGCGCCGATTTCTACTCCACTCAAATTCTGACCGCTCGTTTCAGAATAAATTGAATAAAACGTATCTTGTTGCTCGGGCTGACTGGTTTCAGCAATTCCAACGAACGCCACCCGTCCTTCTAACAGCGCTGCCGCCGCGCCATACGTACGATCAGACAGCACATCTTCATACGCAATCGTATCGATCGTTCGGGCTGGACCGTAGTAACGGAGATATGCGCTTTCGCCGCCAGCGAACAATGAAACCAAAGCCAGGAGGCGCGCACGCACCTCCGCTTCGAGATACACAGACGTCTGCACTGAATTTATGAGCCGTTTTCCCAATTGGTCGTCAGCCACAAATTCATCGCGCAAGGCCCGACTCGCAATTTCCAGGCCACCGGCTTCGCGAACGGCCGCCAAGTCTCTCGGAATAGACGCGGGCAATGCCGGATACTCACCTTCAATAAGCGTCAAAAACTGTTCGTAAACTTTATTTGCATAGGCTTGCAAAGCAATTGCTGGTAGATTGGGAAGGTGGCTTCCCGATCTGTCAAAAATCCAAAATTGGTTTAAGCGTATGGG
>JAHEEO010000264.1 GCA_024640665.1 Rhodospirillales bacterium
CGTTACCGGACCCAACCACACATTGCCGTTGCTGGCACCGATGAGCGAAGTTGCCGGCCGACTTTCGGTACAGGCCGGCGCCCACTGTTTAGAGAAAGCTCGCGGCGGACAAGGCGTCTTACTCGGCGGAGTTCCGGGTGTCGCACCCGGCAAAGTGTTGATCATCGGTGGCGGCACAGTTGGCGAAAACGCCGCCGGCGTCGCCCACGGCATCGGTGCTGATGTCACTGTATTGGACCGTTCCATACCGCGCTTGCGACAACTGGACAGCGATTACAGCGGCCAGATCAAATGCGTCTTTTCGAAGTCCGATACCATCGAGCGATATGCTCTCGATGCAGACCTGATCATCGGCGCTGTGCTGATCCCCGGCGCAGCCGCACCAAAACTGCTCACTGAGGAAACGGTGAAACGAATGAAGCCGGGCTCGGTGGTGGTCGATGTTGCGATCGATCAGGGCGGCTGTTTCGAAACGTCGCACGCCACAACGCATGAAGACCCGACCTTTTTAGTTCACGACGTAGTGCACTACTGCGTTGCCAATATGCCCGGCGCCGTTCCGCGGACATCTACGTTCGCGCTCAATAACGCCACGTTACCGTTTGTATTGTTATTGGCTGATCACGGCCTGGAGAAAGCGCTGTCACTCGACCATGATCTGGCGAACGGCCTGAACGTGCATCGAGGCTGCATTACGCACGAGGCGGTTGCCAATGCCTTGGGCAAAGCCTACACGTCAACAGCAACGTTCATTCCGCAGCCAGAGCGGCGCGCACCGAATCAGCGCAGGTAAACGAACGATTCTATGTTTCCAATTCGAGACGATAATCCGACTTTTCTGACGCCCTACACGACTTATGGCGTCATCGCACTCAATGTCTTGGCGTGGGCATTCCTGCAAGGGTTCGGTTCCGATCCTGCGCTCGCTAGATCCCTCTGCAATCTTGCGCTGATTCCTGGAGAAATGCTGCACACCGTTGCAGCAGGCACGCAAATCCCGCTGGGTCCAAACACCGTATGCGTACTCGGAGATGCAAACACTTGGCACACTGCAGTTACGTCCATGTTCATGCATGGAAGCTGGATGCACATCATCGGTAATATGTGGTTCTTATGGGTGTTTGGGGACAATGTCGAAGACGCAATGGGCAGCGTTCGATTCGCGATCTTTTACATCGTTTGCGGGCTCGCAGCTGCTGCCTTGCAGGTTTTTGCAGACCCCACTTCAGCCATACCGATGGTGGGGGCATCAGGGGCAATCGGCGGCGTTATGGGCGCCTATATTCTGCTTTATCCGCGCGTCAACGTGCACATGTTGCTGTTCCTTGGCTTTTTCGTCACGACGTTTGCGATGCCAGCATTGTTTATGCTTGGCTACTGGTTTGCCGTGCAGCTCATCAGTGGCCTGGCATCGGCCAGCAGCAGCGGCGGCGGCGTGGCGTTTTGGGCGCACGTTGGCGGGTTTGTGACGGGCGCGGCCCTCGTCTACTTATTCAGAAAACCGGAACTACTGGCCCGCCACCCCAACCATGGATGGAACAAACGCGATAATCAAAGCCGCGCATGGCGCAAGATCAATCGGCGCTGGTAAGTTTCTCTGTGGTAAAGTTTTCGGCTGACGCTCGGGACGACTGTTGAACACGGTCGGAAGTTTCGTGTCATTAATGAGCATAACAATTTGCGGATAACTCCGCTTTACGATGAACACAGCACAGTTTATTGGAACCAGCATGCCGCACGGCCAGCCGAAGACAATTTGCCCCAGATCCTTATGCATGGCACTGACCGGGTTATTTTTCTCTGTTGCATCCAGCGCTCAACCATCCGCTGTCGGCATTGCCGCAGTTTCGCTGCAGCAGGATTCATACCGCTTTGATACTGCTGAACAACATGACATTCGAGTCGATGTTGTTGCACGCGGGCTGACGCACCCGTTCAGCTTCACCTTTCTGCCCAATGGCGACGCACTGATCGTCGAGCGCAACGCAAACCTGCGGCTCGTGCGACGAGCGACATCGGCTGCGGCAGAATTAGTCGAAGCTGCCGTTGAAGGCGCGCCTGCCCCCGGCGAGTCGCGTGCTGCCGGCCTGCACGACATCGTGGCACACCCCGATTTCAGTCAAAATCAGTGGGTTTACTTTACCTATAACCGCGCGGGCGCACCCGACCCTGACTCCGACCCGCCCGGCCAACGCCCCACTGCACTGACGCTTGCGCGAGCAAGGTTCGACGGTAATCGTCTCGTCGGCGGTGAAGATCTTTTCATTGGCGAAGAGCGCGCGGGCGGCAGCGGTTCACGAATCGCGTTTGGGCCCAACAACCAGGTTTTCATTACCACCGGCGCCCCGTTTGATTCGGCCGCCCAATCGCCGGCCAGTGTTTATGGAAAAGTGCTGCGTATCAATGAAGACGGCAGCATCCCGGACGACAATCCCTTTAGATCGCAGGCAGGCGCGCGCGGGGAAGTCTATTCACTGGGCCATCGAGACCAGTTGGGCCTGGCGATACAACCGGAATCCGGCGCCGTACTCGCAGCCGAACACGGCCCAAACGGCGGGGACGAGATCAACCTCATTCTGCCAGGGAAGAATTATGGCTGGCCGGAGTTTAGTTTTGGTCGCAGCTACGAAGGCCCGCGCATCTCGGAGCGCCCGCTAGGCGACGACACAGAGCAGCCGTTGTTATTATGGATACCATCCATCGCGCCTACCGGAATGGCCTTTTATACAGCCAATCGCATTCCCGCCTGGAACGACAATTTGTTTGTCGGCAGCGCCAGGCGCGGCCAGATTCCACGCACCGGCGGTCTCGAACGAATCGTATTTAACGAAAATCTCGAAGAGCTTCGGCGCGAATCGCTGCTTGGCGAATTGCATCAGCGTATTCGCGACGTTCGACAAGGCCCGGACGGACTCTTATACGTCATCACCGACGAGGACGATGGCGCACTGTTGCGAATTGGGCCTGCAGACTAAAACTCGGTGCAGGTTCGAATCATAATGAACGTACTTTTAGGGGAATAAGACAGATGATGAAGAGCACTATTCGATTTTTAGTTGCCGCGACTTGCTTAGTTGCTGCTTCTGCCAACGCACAGCAAGACGTACCGTTCAATTTTGGCATTCCGGTTGCACCAGAAGGCTTAGCCAATCAGCCACTCGGTGATGGTCCCTTCCTTTACAAGACTGGCGAAGGCATGGATATCCGCGTCGTCGTGTTAACGAAGGAAATCGAGTTTCCCTGGAGTCTTACGTTTCTACCGAACGGCGATATGCTGATCCCGACTCGTGGCGGCGAACTGCGGCGCATGCGCGGCGACACACTAGATCCGAATCCAGTGAAAGGCGGTCCTGCGGCTCACTTTGCAGGCATTTCCGGAATGCCCGGCGCGGTTCATGGCTATATGGATATTGCCCTGCATCCCGATTTCGGGCGCAATGAATACATTTACCTGACCTACACGAAACCGATGCCGGACAATCAAACTCGGCTTGCACTCGGGCGTGGTCGATGGAATGGCGAAGAACTCCGGCGATTTGAAGATATCTTCGTCGGCGATGCTGGCACAGCGGGACCATCTCGCATTGCGTTCGGCAATGACGGTTCCCTATATATGATCGTAGGCGGCGGTAATCCCCAGGACCCTATGAGTCTCGGCGGCAAAGTAATCCGCATGAACGACGATGGCAGTGTCCCGGACGACAATCCGTTTGTTGGTAAAGAGGGCTACCGACCGGAAATATTCACGATGGGTCATCGCAGCTCC
>JAHEEO010000265.1 GCA_024640665.1 Rhodospirillales bacterium
TTCAGCGCCGAAAATTCCGAGCTCATAGGGCAAGCTTGATATACTACAGGCATCCTCAAGCAAATTTTCGAGACCCCCTATGACAGACAGTTTTGGCGCTCGCCGCTCGCTCCGCGTTGGTGATGTAGATTATGGTTTATACAAGCTAGATGCGGCCGGTGGCGCCGTCGATACACTGCCGTATACCCTTAAAATCCTTCTGGAGAACCTGCTCCGGCACGAAGACGGCTTGAACATTACGCCCGACGACATTACGGCGCTGGCCAATTGGGATCCGAACGCTGAACCAAGCCAGGAAATCGCCTTTACACCGGCGCGGGTAATTCTGCAGGATTTTACCGGCGTTCCGGCTGTAGTCGACTTAGCCGCCATGCGCGAAGCAGTCGTGCGCCTCGGCGGAAAAGCATCGTCAATCAATCCACTGTCGCCTGCGGAGCTGGTTATCGATCACTCCGTGCAAGTCGATAATTTTGGCACGGCCGATGCATTAGGCAAAAACAATGCAATCGAGTTTCAACGTAATCGCGAACGCTACAGCTTTCTGCGCTGGGGCCAAGACGCATTTGAGAATTTTCGGGTCGTCCCCCCCAACACGGGCATCGTTCATCAAGTCAATCTCGAGTATCTGAGTCGCGTAGTTTTCGACGCTGAAAAAAATGGGGAACGAATCGCCTACCCCGATACGCTTGTGGGCACCGATTCGCACACCACGATGATTAACGGTTTGGGCATTCTCGGTTGGGGCGTCGGCGGCATAGAAGCCGAAGCGGCCATGCTCGGACAGCCCATCACAATGCTGATACCCCATGTAGTTGGATTCAAACTCGAAGGCCAACTGCCCGAAGGGGCAACGGCAACCGATCTCGTGCTCACTGTCACAGCCATGCTGCGTGAGCACGGTGTCGTTGGAAAATTCGTCGAATTCTTCGGCAGCGGTCTCGATCATTTGCCGCTGGCCGACCGGGCCACATTGGGCAATATGTCCCCGGAGTTTGGCAGCACCTGCGCCGTCTTCCCGATAGACCAAGAGACGCTGCGCTACCTCGAGCTCTCGGGGCGCTCGAAGTCCGCCATCAAACTGGTCGAAGCCTATGCCAAAGAGCAGGGTCTATGGCGTAGTAATCATGCCCGCTACACAAGCGTCCTGGCGCTTGATCTGGCTTCAGTCGAACCGTGCATTTCCGGCCCACGTCGCCCGCAGGAGCGTATCGCACTCAAAGCCGCTGCTGAAACGGCCGAAAAGTTATTGGAAGGCGGGGCAAAACGGGCAACTTTCGATACCGATGGTACGCAAGCGGAACTGGAAGACGGTGCTG
Source organism: Rhodospirillales bacterium (assembly GCA_024640665.1). Taxonomy (GTDB): domain Bacteria; phylum Pseudomonadota; class Gammaproteobacteria; order Steroidobacterales; family Rariloculaceae; genus JAHEEO01. Next base: position 1,317 of record JAHEEO010000265.1, read on the forward strand.
TTGTAATTGCTGCAATCACAAGCTGCACCAACACTTCGAATCCGGCGGTCATGGTTGGCGCCGGATTACTTGCACGCAATGCGGCTGCCCGCGGACTGAAGACCAAACCTTGGGTCAAAACCAGCCTGGCACCCGGCTCAAAAGTCGTCACTGACTATTTAACCAAGTGCGATCTGCTTGATGATTTAGATACGCTCGGATTTAACGTTGTGGGTTATGGTTGCACGACTTGTATCGGCAATTCAGGCCCGCTGCCGGAGGCCGTCGCCAAGGCCGTTCAAGACAACGACATCATTGCGTGCTCGGTGCTATCGGGCAATCGCAATTTCGAGGGCCGCATTCACCCTCTCGTGCGCATGAACTTTTTGGCTTCGCCGCCGCTGGTCGTTGCATATGCCTTGGCGGGAAATCTGAAAGTCGACTTGTACAAAGACCCTTTGGGCAATGACAAAGACGGCAATCCGGTTTTCCTGAAAGACATTTGGCCCACCACGGTTGAAATTCACGACTTGGTTGCAAGCAATGTCACTTCGGACATGTTCAAGTCCAGCTATGCAAGCGTGTTCGATGGCGACACGAACTGGAACGAACTGCAGGTTCCAGCAGGCGAGACTTTCGATTTCGATCCAAATTCCACGTACATCAAGAATCCGCCATATTTCGACGGCATGACACTCGGCACGAAGGCCCCTGAAGATATTCGCGGCGCCAGAGTCCTGGCGTTATTAGGCGATATGGTCACCACGGACCATATTTCTCCAGCCGGCAGCATAGCGGCCGACAGTCCGGCCGGAGACTATTTGCGCGACCACGGTGTCGTACAAAAAGACTTCAACTCTTATGGATCGCGGCGCGGCAACCATGAAGTGATGGTCCGCGGCACCTTCGCCAATATTCGTTTACGTAACCAGTTGGCCCCCGGCACCGAAGGCGGCGTCACCATTCACTTGCCAAGTGGCGAACAAACCTCGATTTTCGAGGCGTCGATGCGCTATCAAAACGACAACACACCGCTGATCGTATTAGCCGGCAAGGAATATGGGGCCGGCTCGTCGCGTGACTGGGCGGCTAAAGGCACTAAACTGCTTGGCGTGACTGCCGTGATTGCCGAGTCTTATGAACGTATTCACCGTTCCAACCTGATTGGCATGGGTGTCGTTCCATTGCAGTTTCAAGCTGGCGATACTGCCGCAAGCCTCGGTTTAAACGGCCACGAAGTTTTCGATATTCAGGGCTTGCAGACTGAGCGCGTCGACACCGTGACTGTTACGGCGCGATCTGCAGACGGCACCAGCAAGGAATTCGCAGCGCGGGTGCGAATCGATACACCGAAAGAACAGGAGTACTTTGTCAACGGCGGCATCCTTCAATATGTGCTGCGTCAACTCGTTGCGGCAAGCGTCTAAACCGAGCAGGTTCGAGGCACCACTTACTTGAAACCTTTCAATGTTTAATTCGCTGAAGAAACCACGGTTAGTAAAGTCGCGGTTGGCGTGGCGTTGGACTGCGATCGGTTTGGGCCTGCTGATTTGCGTTGTCGGCATCACCGGCTGGTATTGGTCTAGAGAACCTGCCCGCGACTTCGTTGGGTTCGATACTCGGCAACGACCCTTCGTCGTGGGCTATGCCACTGTCGATGGAATCATTCGCACTTGTGGATGGCTCCTCGATAAGCCAGGCGGCTACTTGAGCAACGACATCATGCTGCCCGGCGTGTGGCTCGATAACATGCCGAACTTTGAGTTTGGCGTCTTGGAGCAGTGCCGAGATATTTCCAGAGTTCTAAGGGATCGATTCAGTCGCTCGCAGTCTCAATCGACCGAAGATCTTGATCTGGCAGTCGCACAACCCGCGCTAAATTTCTCAAACGACTCTTGGATGTTTCCTGCTACTGAATCAAAAATTGAAGAAGCACTGGAAGCTCTGGAAAGCTACCGAAGCCGTATCAGTAACACCCAAGAACCGAGCGCCCAGTTCTATGCCCGCGCGGACAACCTGAACGATTGGTTATCGGTCGTCGAACTGCGCCTCGGCAGTTTGTCGCAACGGCTCTCTGCAAGCGTTGCACAAACCAGAGTGAATACGGACCTTGCCGGTGAACCGAGCGCGACAACTTCTACCAGGAGGCCTCAGTACGTCGAAGTACGCACACCATGGTTACAAATTGACGACGTCTTTTACGAAGCGCGCGGCACTGCATGGGCATTGCTGCAATTTCTTCGCGCAATTGAACAGGACTTTGCCGGCGTTCTTGAGGACAAGAATGCCGCAATCAGTATCGAACAAATCGTCTTGGAACTCGAAGGCGCTTTGGGTACCGTATTAAGTCCAATCATTTTCAATGGCAAAGGCTTCGGCTTCTTCGCAAATCATTCTCTGGTACTTGCGTCATATCTGTCGCGCGCACACTCTGCAATTATCGATGTAAGAG
>JAHEEO010000067.1 GCA_024640665.1 Rhodospirillales bacterium
GTATGTTTCGCTGGTTGGGATATTGACCAAATACCGACAATGACCAGCATGCTCGTTTGTCAGGCCCGACTGTTCGGGCCCCATAACGATCGCCGCTTTGGTGTGCTGAACCTGCTCCATCACGAGCGTCGCGCATTCGCGCGGGTCCACGGTGGGGCACGATAAATTGCGCAAACGCGCGCTCGTACCCACGACAAAACCGCAATCAGCTATCGCATCGACGAACGATTCACAAACTTTGGCCTGGTCGAGAATATCGTCGGCACCAGCCGCACGGGCAACGGCTTCTTCATGTGGAAAGAACTTCGGCCGCACCAGCGCAAGGTCCTGCAAGCCCATCGTCTTCATCGCACGAGCGACGGCGCCGATGTTTCCAGGATGGGAAGTCTCCACTAAAACAATGCGAACAGGTATTTCCACGAAACTCAAATTTGTAAGCTAGACGATACTATCTTACGCTGCGCAGCCTAATGCACGGCATGGTCAACATAGCAATACGCGCAGCGCGGCGAGCGGGCGGCATCATGATACGCCACCTGAATCAGCTCGAAACACTGCCATTCGCTGAAAAGTCACAAAATGACTTCGTAACACAAGTCGATCAACTGGCCGAAGAAGCCATTATTGAGGTCATCAAGGACCACTATCCTGAACATGCCATTCTCGCTGAGGAAAGCGGCGCGTCGGGTAATCATGATATCCAGTGGATCATCGATCCGCTCGATGGCACCACCAACTTCATGCACGGATTTCCTGTGTTTTCGGTGTCAATTGCCGTTGCAGAGCGCAACGAACTGCAGCATGCCGTCGTCTACGACCCAATGCGGCAAGAGATCTTCTCGGCGAGCCGGGGCCAGGGCGCGCAACTGGATGGCCGCAAAATCCGTGTCAGCAAGCGCACCACTCTGAAGGGTTCTTTGATTGCAACCGGGTTTCCATACCGACTGACCGAATCAAAAATGGACCGCTACCTCGGCATGCTTCGCGCCGTCATGGTCGAAACCGCAGGTGTCCGCCGACCGGGTTCAGCTGCGCTGGATTTGTGTTATGTCGCTGCCGGACGGGTCGATGGCTTCTGGGAACTCGGCTTGAACAAATGGGATATCGCCGCTGGCGCATTGATTATCAAAGAAGCCGGCGGCCGCATCAGCGACTTTGCAGGCAGCGATGCCTATTTAGAAAGCGGCAATGTCGTTGCCGGAGCGCCCAAAATCTACTCCGGTCTGTCGCGCTTATTGGCGCCGCATGCGCGCGGGCTCGATTAATAGCAGCCCCATCAGCCGCGGGTAGCCTTCCCGCCTGAGCAACGGCCCGCCCGAGCAATCGAAATCAGCGTTGGGTTCTGTAGGCTTGCGAATTGGGTCCGGCCGACTGGAACTCCACACCGCCAAGCGAACCGATATAAAGCTCCGCTCGTGCGTTCCAGTTGAGGGTCACTTTGGCAGATCGATTGATCGTCGCAATGATGACGTCTTTTGGACGAAATTTTAGAATCTCGCCCGTCACCGTGATTGCATTCTTGATGCCGGTGATTTCGCAAGTATCCTCAAAACGTCTTTGGTGTCCGGCCATCGCAGTCTCCCACCCTCATTTGGAAAAGGCATCCTGTGGTGCTGCGAAAGGCTGCCTGGCGTTCAACCCGACACTGCGGCAACACTCACTCAAGGCATTGAGTCAACTTCTTCGATCTTCACCGGAATCAAATCCTGCTGCGAGACATTCAGCAACAAGGCAGCAGCGCTCGCAACATAAATGGATGAGTAAGTTCCGACAACGATACCGACAATTAACGCGATAGAGAAAGCAGCTACCGCCTCGCCTCCGAGGAACAATAACGCGATTAAAACCAAAAGCGTCGTTAGGCCCGTGATGATAGTACGCGCCAAGGTTTGATTAATGGACTTATTTACGACATCGACGGGCGTGCCGCGGCGAATAATGCGGAAGTTCTCTCGAATGCGATCGTAGACGACTATTGTGTCGTTTAATGAATACCCGATAACGGCCAATACGGCAGCGAGCGTCGATAGATCGAAGGTCAAAGCCGTGATCGAAAAAAAGCCGACGGTCAAAATGACATCATGCACCAAAGCGGCGATTGCACCGGCGGCGAATTTCCATCGAAAGCGCAGCATGACGTAACCGAAAATTAGAATAAGCGCGAACAACATGGCCAATCCGCCTTGTTCGGTTAGGTCTTCGCCCACCTCGGCATCGACGATTTCGGCTAGCTGCAGCGTGGCAGAGCTATCGTCTTGCCGCAACCGAGCCTCAATCTGCTGGCCTATATCATCGGTATTCACGCCCTCCGACAGAGGCGGAATGCGCACGAGCACTTCCGTCGGACCGCCGAAGTTCTGCACTTCAGCCTCGGAAAAACCGAAGTCTGTTAACGACGTGCGTATCTGCTCGAGGTCCGCATCAGCTTCGTAGGCAAATTCCAATATGACTCCACCAGTGAAGTCGATACCCAAGTTAAGCCCGCGCACAATGATGGACGCGAGCGAGGCGACGATAAGTAGCGCAGAGAACGCAAGCGCCATGCGGCGCGGCCCCATAAAGTCGAAGTTTGGAACTCGTTCAAACAGTCGCATTGGTCGCTCCGCCTATGGACAGTGACGTAACCTGCTTACGCCCACCGTAAATGAGATCTACGATGACCCGCGTGCCAACGATGGCCGTGAACATAGAGGTCAAAATACCGAATGCCAATGTAATGGCAAACCCTTTGATCGGCCCGGTACCGAAGAAAAACAGCACCAGCGCGGCTATTAGCGTTGTGATGTTGGCATCGGCGATAGTCGAGAATGCCTTGTCGTAACCCGCACGAATGCTGGCGATCGGCGAATTACCGTTGCGCAGCTCCTCACGGATTCTTTCGAAGATAAGCACATTGGCATCGACTGCCATACCTACCGTTAAGACAATGCCCGCAATACCTGGCAACGTCAGCGCCGCTTGCACTAACGAAAGCAGAGCAATAATTAGTACCAGATTTGCCAGCAGCGCCAAGTTCGCAATGACGCCAAACAAGCGATAGTAGATACCCATGAACAGGATAACGAGCAAGAACCCGACCATGACAGCCATTCGGCCCTTGTCGATATTGTCTTGGCCCAGGCTCGGTCCGATTGTGCGCTCTTCGACGATGACGATAGGCGTTGCTAATGCACCGGCCCTAAGCAATAGCGCCAAGTCTTGAGACTCGAACGGTGTCAGCCCGGTAATTACGAAGTCGCTGGCGAACACGCCGTTGATGGAAGGCGCTGTAATGACTTGTTCCTCGATTTCGGTATCGACGATTACGTCATCTTCAACGATCGGTCGCTCTTCAATGAAAACGACTGCCATTTGCCGACCGACATTTTGCTGCGTCGTGGCAAGCATGCGGTCAGCGCCTTGCGCGTTCAAGCGCACAGAAACGGCTGGCAGCCCTTGTTGATAGGTTGGTGTTGCATCGACCAGTTGATCACCGGATACGATTACTTCACGACGCAGAACGACCGGCAAGCCATCGCGATCGAACAGCAACTCGGAACCTAACGGGGCACGCCCGCGGCGCTGCGCATCGAGCGGATCGGCCTCGTAATCGACGAGACGAAACTCCAGCGTTGCGGTAGCACCTAAGACGCGTTTGGCCTGCCCCGGGTCCTGCACACCGGGCAACTGAACCAGAATGCGGTCTAAACCCTGACGCTGGACCACCGGCTCGGAAACACCCAACTCGTTGACACGATTCCGCAATGTGACTGTGTTTTGCTGAATTGCGAAATCTTGCCGTTCGCGAATCAATGTTTCCGTGAGCTCAACTCGGTACCCCGGCCGGCCGTCGACGGTAGTGCGCGTCACATTGAGGCGTTGCACCAAAGGGTCTGGATCGAGTCGGCGGATGATATCGAAGGCTCGATCCATATCGGCTTGATCATTGATGCCGATAAGGATCGAATTGCCGTCTATACGCGGCTCTACACCGCGTATGTCGGCAGCGCGAAAGTCGTTGCGCAAATCCGTCTGGTATACGCCAATGAAGTTCTCGAGTGCGGCATCCAGGTCGACCTGATAAAGAAAATGCACGCCGCCGCGCAAGTCCAGGCCTAGATTCATGGGCTCCAGACCCAGCCAGCGCATCCAACCCGGCGTTCGCGGCTCCATCGAGATAGCCACAATATGGTTGGGAAATTGCTCGCGAAGCAACTCACCCGCAGCATCACGGGCCGCGGTATCTGGAAACCGAATCAGCGCCGCAGCTTCGTCGAGCTCCGCGCTGAGAAACGCAATTTGTTCGCCATCCAAGGCCGTGCGAATCTGTGAAATCGTGGTCGCTTCGACGTCAATGCCGTCTGTGCGAGACACCTGGATGGCCGGGTCTCGATCAAAAATATTCGGCAACGATACCAGTACGCCGAACAAGACAACCCCGAGAACCAGGAAGAGTTTTGAGCGTTTACTCATGAGTGATGATGGCCGGCAATGTTAGGTGACAGAAATGACTATGCGCTCTTCACAGTGCCTTTCGGCAATACTGTAGAGATCGTGTGCTTTTGAATCTTAATCGAAACGTTGTTTGCGATTTCAACTGTCACGAATTGCTCGCCCACAGCAGTTACTTTGCCCAGGATACCCCCACCGCTGACAACTTCATCGCCAACCGCCAGCGCCGTCACCATTTGTGCGTGCTCTTTCTGGCGTTTTTGCTGCGGGCGGATCAACAAGAAATAGAACAGCACAAAAATGAGGATCAACGGCAAAAAGCTGGCTAATGCGCCGCCAGGCCCAGCGTCCTGCGCGTAGGCAGGCTCGACAATGAAGTTTAGTAGCGTTTCCATATTTTTCGTCTCGCGGTCTCGGGGCGACCGTTACCGGCGCCGCTGAATAAGGCCGCGTATTATTGCATAGGTATTTAGGCTGCGGTGCCCGCGTTTAAGAAGTCTTGGCTAAATTTACCAAACTGCCCGGCGTCAATCGCGGCACGCATTTTCCGCATAAGCTGTTGATAGAAGTGCAGGTTGTGCAGAGTCGCAAGGCGAGCACCGAGCATTTCGTTGCACTGATGCAGATGCCGAAGATAGGCTCGCGAGTAGTGCTGGCAGGTATTGCAGTCGCATGCTGGGTCCAATGGGCCGGTATCGTCGCGGTGGCGGCTGTTACGGATATTAATGGAGCCGAGACTCGTAAAAAGCTGCCCGTTGCGCGCATGGCGTGTCGGCATGACGCAGTCGAACATGTCGATGCCCCTTGCCACGGCTTTGACTAGATCGCTGGGCTTGCCGACCCCCATCAAGTAGTGAGGCTTATCGGCGGGCAATTTGTCGATCAGCCCCTCGAGCACGGCAAGCCGCGCTGCTTCTGGCTCGCCCACAGCAAGGCCGCCGATTGCGAGCCCGTCGAAGCCTATCTCGAGCAGTCCGTCCAATGACGCGCTGCGCAAGTCATCAAATACTCCGCCCTGCAGAATCCCAAACAGCGCCGCGTCGCTGTCGGTGCCCGCTTTGAGTTCGTTGAAGGCGGAACGACTTCGCTTTGCCCAGCGCAAGGACAACTCCATGGAGGCCTGCGCAACATCCTTGCCAACCGGATACGGTGTGCATTCATCGAAAACCATGACGACATCCGCGTCTAACCCGTGTTGAACTTCGATGGATCGTTCTGGTGATAGGTGCACCAGCGCGCCGTCAATAGGCGAACGGAACTCAGCACCGCGCTCGGTGAGCTTGCGCAGCTTCTGCAGACTCCACACCTGAAAGCCGCCTGAGTCGGTGAGAATGGGGCGGTGCCAATTCATAAACTCATGCAGACCGCCATGTTTCGCAACGACTTCGACACCCGGGCGCAGCATCAAATGAAACGTGTTGCCGAGAATAATCTCACTGCCTATCGACTCCAGTTCTTCGGGCGTCATCGCCTTCACTGTGCCGTAAGTGCCGACTGGCATGAATGCCGGCGTTTCAACCGAGCCTCGCTGGAACTGGAGACGCCCGCGCCTTGCGCCAGCATCTGTCGCAAGCAATTCAAACCGCATGATCGGCCTTGCGCACCTGTTGGGGGGTGATGAACATGGCGTCACCGTAGCTGAAAAAGCGATAGCGTTCTTCCACAGCATGCTGATAAGCCGCCAACACATGCTCGCGCCCGGCAAAAGCGGCCACTAACATCAGTAACGACGATTCCGAAAGGTGGAAATTTGTCAGCATGGCATCGATAACTCGAAAACTGTATCCAGGATAAATGAATAACCGACTCTCACCATCATAAGGTTTCAATTCGCCCGAACTGGCTGCTGTCTCGAGTGCCCGCACGACGGTCGTGCCTACGGCAATCACTCGCCCCCCGGCAGCGCGAGTTTGCGCTATCTGCTCGCATACGGCGGGCGTTACCCGCACCCGCTCGGAATGGATCTCGTGTTGCTCAATATCTTGCACGCGCATCGGTGCAAACGTACCCATGCCTACGTGCAGCGTAACGTGCGCTTGCCGCACGCCTGACTCATTCAACTGAGCAAGCAACGCTTCGTCAAAGTGCAGGCCGGCAGTCGGTGCGGCGACCGCCCCTGGACGTTGCGCGTACACAGTTTGGTAACGATCTGAATCCGCCTGTGTCGCAGCCCGCTCGATGTAGGGCGGCAAGGGGATGGCGCCGAAGCGTTCGAAAAAGGCTTGTGCATCGGTGTCGAACTCAATGCAAAACAATGCGCCCTGCCGCTCGATCACGGTGGCCCAGCGCCCACCGGCGAGCGCAAGCTGAGCGCCCGGATTGGGGCTGCGGCTGGCCTTGATCTGCACCAATGCTTCCCGCCGTGCCGTAATTCGCTCGAGCATTATCTCGACCCGGCCGCCTGTCGACTTGCGGCCCTCAAGCCGTGCAGGCAGCACGCGCGTGTCATTGAGTACAAGTAGATCGCCACTGCGCAGAGACTGGGCGATATCGCCAAATTGACGGTCGTCAATATCACCCGAAGCACCGTCGAGCACCAGCAGCCGAGCGCCCGTTCGCACATCGCTGGGAGCCTGCGCAATCAACTCAGGCGGAAGGTCAAACTTGAAGTCGCTGCGCTGCATGGGGCGGCATTCTAGCGCTTTGCCCAGCGAGATAAGCTTCCTGTAGAAAAACAGCTCGGTGAACGGCAACGAAAACCGGCCAGCTAATCGCGCACGCGATCTCCTGCCAACCCCTTTAGCCGTCGCGGATCATCACCCGGTGGCAGCATTTCAAATTGCTTATCTACATACGTGTAGTTGTAGTAGCCCAGTCTGGCTAATGGCTTTATCTTTTCGATATCGACTCGACCGTCCGACGTGAGCGCATCGTCTTTAATGTGAATCTTAACGACTCGGCCAATCACGATATCTGCCGACCCCATTTCACCATTACCGGGAATTCGGATCGTTTGGAGATGCTTGCATTCGAACTGAATAGGCGACTCGGCTACGCGAGGTGCTTTGACAACCAATGAAGGCAGTTTACTCAAGCCTGCCGCGTCGAATTCGTCAACGTCAGGCGCGAATTCCTTTGAAGAAGTATTTACGGCATCACGCAAGTCATAGGTGGCCATATTCCATACAAACTCACCCGTTTCTTCCACGTTGACGACGGTGTCTTTGCGCTTGCCGATTGTGCGTTGATTACCCGAAAACATGACGATCGGGGGATCATAGGTGATGTTCTGGAACTGGCTGTATGGAGCAAGATTCGCAACGCCATCCTTACTGACAGTTGAAATCCAACCAATTGGTCGAGGCACAACGCACGACTTGAACGGACTGTGCTTGAATCCATGATCTTCAAGATTAGGGTCGTAATGCATCGCAAATTTTCCTTTTCAACCAATCCAAACAATAAGCAGACCAATGCCAGTAGCACAACCGACTTGAGCAAGACCTAAGCCGCGATTTTCTGCGGAAGCTGCTAGTCCGCGCGCCAGTAATATCGACGCGGTAAGCGCCAAGCCAACCGCAATTGAAATACTGGCGATGCTGCCTTTGAGAATAATCGCAGAATTGTAGATCCACAGAAACGGAATCACATAGGCAACTGCGGCTAGCTTCACGGCAGTTACACTGGTGCGCCAGAAATTGGCTTCCGCAAGCCCGGCCGCCACAAAGCTGGCTACAGCTACCGGTGGCGTCAACATACTCAGCACGCCGAAATAGAACAAAAACATGTGTGCGGCCAAGGGTTCAACACCAAACTCGACCAATGCCGGCGCGAGCACAACTGACAAGACAAGATAGACAGCAGCGGTTGGCATGCCCATGCCGAGCAATATCGACAAAGCGGCTGTCAGCAGCAGCATGGTAAACAGGCCGAAACTCTGTCCCAGCTCAGCTAATGTAATCGACAGCTGAAAGCCAAGGCCAGTACTGTTCAATACGCCTACGACGACGCCCGCACCGGCACCAATCAATAATATGGGTAGGATGTTTCGCCCGCTGCCACTGAGAATCGCGCCGATTCGGCGCGGCGCGAGTACGCGCTTATCGCGAACTGCAGACAAGCCAAACAGTAATCCGGCAGCCGCGAGTGCCGCCCGCGCTGCATTGAGTTCGAACGCAAACAACAGTACGAACAGGACCGCTATCGGAATCACCAGCGGCCAATTGTCGCGTAACAGCACGGCCAGCAATGGCACATCGCGTTCCTGACTTCCGGCAAGGCTGAGGTTTTTGGCAATCGTATCAATCTGCACAAACAACACGACAAAATAGAGCAGTGCCGGCACAATCGCCGCGACAACCACGTCCACATAGCTAATCTGCAAGAACTCGGCAATCAAGAATGCGGTTGCTCCCATCACCGGCGGCGCGAGTTGTCCGCCATTGGAGGCGACCGCCTCAATCGCTGCCGCGATCGGCGCAGGAAACCCTGATCGCTTCATCAGCGGAATGGTCACCAGCCCCGTGCTCATGACGTTGCCGACGGTAGAGCCGCTTACCATGCCAAAAGCGCTGCTGGCCACCACCGACACTTTCGCCGCACCGCCGCGCCGGTGCGCCATGAGCCGCATCGCAACATCGGTAAAGAACTTAGTTGCGCCGCTGCGCTCCATCAAGTTGCCGAGCACAACAAACGCCAGCACCAGCGTTACAACTACGCGAACAATGAAACCCGGCACCCCTTGAGAATCTGCGTACAAATACAGCACGATCTCCGACGGTGATTGCGGTGCCGCAGTCAATGTACCGCCGAGTTTATCGCCGAACATTGCATAGGCTACAAATACCCAAACAAGAATCGTAATGGAGAGACCGCAGACCTTCCGCATCGCCTCCAACATCAGAATTAGTGCCAACACGCCGGGAAGCCACTGCGAAACACTGCGCTGCGCGAAATCGGTGAGCCACGCATCGTAATTGATCGCCGACCAAGTCCAGCAGCCAATAGCAATAAGCCCAAGGCAAATATCGAAGGCGCCAGCTTCCGCTGCATAGGGGCGTCGTAATAATGCAGCCCCGGTGCCGATACCAATGCAAAGCGGCAGTATCTGACCATCCAGCCAGGTCGTGCCCAGCAACTGCGGCAGCCCAACGACCCACAAAATGCCAATGACCGGCACCAGGCTCAACAAAAACTCGGCTAACGCCTCTATTCGGTCGGACTTGGACTGCATTAATTCCGCGCTCGCCAAAACCCAAGCTCGCGGTAGGCCCTTTCGGCACCGGAGTGATAAGGAATATCCGTATCGGGCACGAACAATTCGTCGGCGCCGATGGCGCGCAGGGCCGGATAATCGCGCTGCAGGTCTGTCCATTTCTCAACGATCGTCATTGTGATGGTATAGACATCACTCTCGGTGACATGCACGTTGCTGCTCAGGAAGGTGTCATAGCCGGCCACCAATGTCGGCGTCTCGACCCCGGCCATATTCGGTGCTGGGTTTGCAATGGCCGTTCGCGAGCCGGCCATGCGCTCACGCATGAAGGCATCAGTTGCAAGAGAACCCAGCGCCAAAGCACGAATCCCCCCTGAAACCGATGCATCTGCCCGCTGCGACGCGGCCGTACCGAGCGCAGATATCGCCACATCGACTCGACCTTCTATCAGCGCCTCGACACTCTCAACGACATGGGCCGCTGCATAGGGCTGAATATCGGCCACTGACAAGCCGCCGGTGGCAAGTACGGCATTGGCCAACAGCGTTTGAGCATGGCTGCCGCGCAGTTCGTTCACCATACGAGCACCGCGGATATCGTCAATGCTGTAGAAATTCGAGCTTGCGCGCACAAGGTAACCATTCATCATCGGCAGTACGCGAGCGATCAATCGTATGTCGCGATTGGCATGGCTGTATGGCGTCAAACCATCGAATGCCCGGGCCGCATCGAGACTCGAATGCAGTGCCAGCGCCACGTCGTCCTGGTTCAGCAGCGGAATGCATCGCGATGGACTACCGTAGGGTCGCGGCGATGCGCGCACGCCCAGTTGATCCTGCAATGCCCTTGCAATACCAGCACCAATCGCAAAAAACAAAGTGCCTGCCGGGGTGGTCGCGACAGTCCATTGGTCCCGGTCCATAGCCGCCAAAGGGCACATGGGCAAGATCAGCGTCCCAAGCAAAAGCCAAAGGTAAATAGATCTAAGCTGCACTTGTCACTCCAGTGAAGCGCCTCGAAGGTAAAGACGCTATAGACCCGTCACCCTCGCAACACAGTGCCGAATCCCTGCAACAGGATGTTACAATTAATCCGCGCAATGGAGCGACCAACCCAGATCAACGACCTGGTTCGTCGCATCCATGCTGCACAGTAGTTGAATACGCCCTATGCCGGGGTGGCGGAATTGGTAGACGCGCCGGATTCAAAATCCGGTTCTGGTAACAGAGTGCGAGTTCGATTCTCGCTCCCGGCACCACGACGGCTCGCACCCATTAGATTCACCCTCAAGCTTCCGGTGCACTGCCGCGATCGATAGCGTTCGCATGGTGCCGCGCTCAGGGCGTCGGCAGAGGTGGGTGCGCGATCACAAGGGTCTGACCCGGCTGGCTGGCCGGGATTGGGCCATTGAGTAAGGTGCCGAGCTGTACCGGGCCCGAGCCGGAATCGATTGCTGGCCATTCCACGAGCAGCTCATCGACAGTCGTCGACGAATCGAGCCCGAAGATTTGCACCGTCGGATTCTGTGAGGTGTAGTTGCTGCCAATCATGATCTCGCGCATCTGTTCGGTGTCGCCGATACGGGCAATAATCCGAGCGCCGGCAGCCTCGGTATTCGGCGGCAGCCCCTCGAGCTTGACGCGCAGAAAGTTTCGACCAGCCGCTGCGCTGCGATTCTCCCAGAGGCTGGCGGAATTGCCGGGAGCGTCGGTCAACTCGAGAATGTCCGTGTCACCATCATTATCGAAGTCTGCGCACACAACGCCCCGCCCCGAAGTACGGCCGGCGAGTCCCAGCGCATCCGCTTCATCAGTGTAGGTGCCTGCTGCATTCATCACGAACACCCTGCTGGCATCAGTGTCGTAGGTCTCGCCGGTGGTAAGAAACTGTACGTCCGGGTAGCCGTTCGTGTGATAAATGTCGAGATCGGCATCGTTATCGATATCGAGGAAGCAAGCGCCCCAACCGAAGGAACCGTCCGCGACGCCGAGTGCTGCGGTGTCATCGGTGAAGACAGAGGGGCTGCCATCGTTCGCGAACAGTCGATTGCCTTGCGGCGTAAAGATTTCGTTGCTGGGTCCTAAGATGCTCGTCACGAACCAGTCGAGATCGCCGTCGTTGTCGATGTCGCCGAGCGCCGACCCCATCCCGAACTGGGCATCGCGCAAAATCGGGTTGTCGAGGCTTCGAAACGTTCCATCACCGTTGTTGAGGGCGAGCTGGGTCGTGCCGAAATCCCCCGCAATGGCAATGTCAGGCCAAAGATCGCGATTGATGCGTGCGAAGGTCGGTGTGAACGTAAAGTCCGCGATCTGAACCTGACCAAAGTCGTTTTGGCAAAAGCGAAGACCGCAGAACATATAAGCGCGGGACAGCCAGGTCAGATCGGAAATTCCAGTTTCTTCGCTTACGTTCACGTAGCGAATACCCGACTCGTCAGATTCGTTTCTCCACAGATGGTCAGTCTGAAGCGTCCGCGGCTCACCATACTGCGAGTCGAGCGTGCCCCAGTGCGTCAGGAACATGTCGAGGTCGCCGTCCAGATCGTAGTCGCCGAATCCAGCCGAGATCGTATGTGCAGCAATCATCTGCTCGATGTCTGGTGAATGCGATGTGACGTCGGTGAACAGACAGTTGCCCCGATTTTCGTAGATTTTGCTCGGGTCGGTGTGGACACCACCGACAAACAGATCGAGGTCGCCGTCGCCATCCATGTCGGCGAATGCGGGCCCGCTGTGGCGATCGTTATTCTTGCCGCCGAGACGCGTGTTCGCGACACCAGCCTCAGCCGCATTGTCCTGAAACAACAGGCCGTTGCCCTGCTCGGTGAGCTGATTCAGATAAAGGCGATTGGGGCCACCGCCACCGTCCGGTCCACCGGTGTTGCCATAGGTAATGAACAGATCGATGTCGCCATCGTTGTCGCAATCGCCGGCTGCTGCCCCACCGATTGTCATCATACTGAGTTGCCAGGCGAGCGCGCCGCTCAAGGAAGGTCGGGTGTAGCCGACTTTGTAGTCAATATTCGAGGCTGTCGTCACGTTGACGAAGGGAGCGGGAGGCTGCGGCACAGGCGCACTTCCTCCCTCGCCGCTTCCGCAAGCACCAAGATACAACCCCGAAATTACCCCAAATACAGTCAGCCCTATCCGCATCGCCTGGCCACCCCCCCAGAGGCCATCCGGCGTACCCGCAGAGCGGCACCAGATCGTCGATCTTCTATAGAGTTCTTAAGCTTTCTTGAGACTACTTGCGGGAGGGGGCTTTGTCCAATGCCGCTCAGCCGGCTCGAGGCTCGCGGCAGCCCCCAGAAAAGCGGTTACGTGGGCAGCAAGTCCAAGGCTCTCCGGCGCCGAGCCTTAGCCACCCGCCTAGGTGATCCCTTCAGGCTACTGCTGATCGAAAAAGCCCTGCATCTCATTGATGCAAGATTTCCAGCTCGTTTTACAGCCCGAATAACCAGCCCGGACGCGCTTCGTCGAGCAATATCAGTGCAATCAGGCCGCCGGCTATGGAAACGTTTTTCCAGAACAACACCCATTGCAGGAAATCGATCGTGCCATCTGCAACCATGAACCGGAAGTGATAAATGTAGCTCGCGGGCACCATAAAGATGAGCCATGCCAGGCAAACCACCCACACATAAACATTCATGACCAGCATCATCGCG
>JAHEEO010000068.1 GCA_024640665.1 Rhodospirillales bacterium
TAGCGGCGCCGCTGGCTCTGTGACCTGATTACTGCGATGGCCTCGTAGCGATTTTCCCAGGCGCGAATCGTGTGGGTCGTCAGGCCGGTCATTTTAGCGACGGCACCGATTCCATAGGTGCGGGGTTCTGGTTTTGGCATCGTGTGCTCCAGCGGTCTGTCTAAGTAATATCTATATTATATGTGAATAAGTGGGTTGATATATAGATTATTAGTGATATTCTTTATAAAAACTTGGAGAGAACTTATATATCTCCCTAAAGATATAGACAGAATATAGATTTTTTTGGTTTTCGGAGGTTGAGATGACTAATGCACAGTACGACCCTACCAGCCGCACAAAAGCAGTTCCGCCGTTTGGCGCAGCCATTGGTTTCGTTTTTGGGGCTTTGGTATTGGCCCTGAGCGTGATGGTGACCGCTACGGGCATCGCCTAACTGCAAATCCGCAGTGATCCAAATTTGCAGTGATCGCAGAGGCCGCAAGTTGATCCAACTTGCGGCCTTTTATTATCCGTTAACGAAGGTTTAGCGGTAACCCCGAGCGCCGGTCGATTATTTTACGAGTAGTACGGGGCTACTCGATTTATTGAGCAATGTTTCAATGAGCGTCACATCGCGAATTGCTTGATTCCATGGCAGGGCAACCATTCGTGCGTGAGTGCGTTTGATCGTCTCGACTAGCGCATCCGCATGTAACGCGTCACCCGCAGCTATTTGAACGGGCACGTTTTTAATGGCGTTCAAGCCGGCAAGAAGATTCCGAATTTCCTCCGGATGCTCGCCCGCTTGTCCCGTCAGGATAAGAGACATGGGTGATTTACTTTGTTCCGCAAGCCGCCCGGCAACCGTCAAGACCACTTCCGCCGTTGCGAGTTCATCGACGATCACCAAAACGTTGGTGCCTTTACTCCAGCCTTCTCGCGCCAGCAGCAAAGTTTGCAGGGACGCATGTGACAGTGCTTCCGAGGCCGCCTGCCAGGCCCGCCGCACAGCAATCGAATCTGCAGCCAGCGCCACCACGAGCGATTCCGCACCCTCGACGCGCATTGCGATTTCGTCGAAGAAAGCGCCTTGAGTAAACTCAAATGTGTGGGGCAATCCGAGATTCGCCGCCGCCGCCTCGAAGTCCATTCGAACCTGTTTCGATTGCGCCCGTATTTGACGACTCAGTGCCACCGACTCCAGCGGCCTGGTCGCTCCTGAATGCAATACTTCGCGCGATAAACGTGAGCGCGCATGCTCGAGCAGGCCGCTATCCTCGATGAAGATGCCCAGTAGCGCCGGGAATTTCTCTGCCATCATGCAATGAATCATGTCCATGACCATCGACGTCCGTGCAGCAGGGTCCAAGGCCAGGACAATTCTTGGCACTAGATTCTTTTCAGCGGTCAAGAGTGTGGCTCGCGGTTCTTTTCATGATCAGGAATTTAGTCGGGTACCTTGCCGTTTCTTTCGGTTAAGCCGAATGCACGGCGCGCTTTTGCGAGGGCTTGGAGTCGCGCATTCACAGCGCCGTTTAATGACTCGGGCGGGAATTCGCCATTTGCATCGCGCTGACCCGCTACGGTGCCGGTCAAGAGCTCAATGGCCTCGTCTATATGGTCAATGGCGAAAATTCTAAAGCTGCCCGCTGCGACGGCATCGACGACATCCTGGCGGAGCATCAGGTGTTTGACATTGTCTTTCGGTATTAGCACAGCATGTTCGCCCGATAGGCCCCGCGCCGCACAGATATCGAAAAAGCCTTCGATCTTTTCATTGACGCCGCCGATAACCTGAACCTTGCCATGTTGGTTGACTGACCCGGTAACGGCAAAAGTCTGCCGAATCGGCAATCGAGCCAAGGCAGACAACAATGCGCAAGTTTCTGCCACCGATGCGCTGTCGCCCTCGACGCCGCCATAGCTTTGTTCAAATACCAGACTCGCGCCAAATGACATCGGCGTCTCTCCGGCATAGCGGGATGCAAGATAAGACGACACAATCAGTACGCCCTTTGAGTGAATTGGGCCGCCGAGTTCGGTTTCTCGCTCAATGTCGATGATCTTGCCGTCGCCGATACGCACGGTAGCGGTAATGCGCGACGGTTGGCCAAACATGAAACTTCCCACCTTGAGGACAGACAGGCCGTTGATCTGGCCTATCTCTGCACCTTCCGTGTCAATAAGAATGCTATTGCGCAAAACTTCCTCATGGACGCGCGTCCTGACGCGGTCCAGTCTTTTAATTTGAGCATCGATCGCTTCTTGCACATGTATATCGCTGATGACTTCCGCCGAGCGTTGGCGTGCCCAATAATCGGCTTCTCGAAGTAAGTCCGAAACGTCGCGCATTTTCGTTGTGAGTTTTTCAGAATCCGCAACAAGTCTCGCACTGTGTTCTATGATTCTCGCCATTGCGGCTTTGGAGACAGCAAGGACACCTTCCCGTCTTGCGAGTGTGGCGATGAGTTGGGCATACGATTGCGTATTTTCGCTCGACCGATCCAGCACATCTTCGAAGTCTGCGGCGACCTTGAACAGGTCTTCAAAATCGGAGTCGAGTTCGCAAAGCAAGTAGTAGATTCTGCGCTTGCCTATCAAGATGACTTTCAAGTCCAGCGGAATGGGCTGCGGCTCGAGTGACACCGTGCTTACGATGCTTAGCATCTGCCCGAGAGACTCAATCTTGATTTCTTTGGAGAACAATGTCCGCTTCAATGCGCTCCATGCATAGGGCTCGGTCAAAATTCGGTCTGCATCTAGAATGAGGTAGCCGCCGTTAGCACGATGCAAGGCGCCGGCGCGTATCATTGTGAAATCTGTGGTGAGGGCGCCAAACTGCTGGACGTGTTCCACGATGCCGAGCAGGTTTTGAACGCTGGGATTGTTCTCGTAGACTACCGGCGCTTCAGTACGCTGCGAGTGTTCCACCATGACATTGACTTCGTATCGGCTGAGCGAACCATCAGTCTTTATCCCAGCCAGTTCGTACTCTTGTTCTTGACGAGGCTGAAAATCTGCGGCGTTTTCGAGCACATCCTGGCGCACGGCTATTAGGTACTCATTAATTTCCGGAAACTCGCGATACTTTTTTTCCAGCTGATCAATGAGTCGTCCCACGGCCATTTCGGTAAACTCGCGATTCAATTCCTTTACGCGCTCACGATGAATCTTTTGCCAGCCCGGCAATTCTTGGAAGTGCTTGCGTAACTGCTCGGTCATTCTCTCGATGGCTTCGATCGCTAGCGTCTTTTTCTTCTCTGGAAGTTTGTCGAATTCCTCATCTTTCAGGAGTTTTCCGTCTCGAGTGGGTGCAATGGCGAAACCATGCGGCGTCTGCACCAGACTCATTCCCTCGGCTTCAGCGGCTTCCTGGAGCTCTTTTAGGGCAGCTTTGTGACGGTCTTCGAATTCTTGATTGATCTCGGCAACGCGGTTTCGGTAGTGCTCACTTTCGAACGTGGCCGGGACTGATTCACGAAGCTCCGCAACGAGATTCGCCATATCGTCTCTGAGCGCGATTCCATGCCCGGCAGGTAGCTTGATTGCCAAGGGCTTTCGCGCGTCTTTAAAGTTGTTGATATAGCACCAGTCAGAAGCGGGCGCTCGATTAGCTGACTCTAATTTCAGGTAATCCTGCACGAGTCGATGCTTATGACTGCCGGTGCGCCCGAGTACATAGGTGTTATAGCCGTCGCCGCCCATGCGCATGGCGAATTCCAGTGCAGCCAGCGCCCGAGCCTGACCAAACGTGCCGTCGAGATCCGCGAGCTCCGCAGTGGTCTCAAACGTAAATTGCTCGGGGTCGCAGTGACTGCGCAGCTTCGATGTATCTAGAGGAGCAGGCAACTGATCTAGTCCGAAGCGCTTGGGATGGCTGCCAAACTCAGATTCCATTCAGTTCGTTCCGGTCGAACCATAAAACCTGTGATCGAAGGATTGGCAATCGCAGGCCGGTCAGTAATGCAAAAGCAAACCTGGTATGGATTCGTAATGTATTCGGCTGCTGTGGAATGCTGCATTGCGCTTCATTCTACGTGGCTTTGACTCAGCAAACCGATAGGTAGTTCTGCGTATGGCTCGCTTGAGTCCCGACGGCAAAGATGATCACAGAGATTTCGCGGGGTAACAGCAGGCATGATGCAGAGTTACATACATGCCGTCGGTCAAAAGCCACTGGTGGGCGTGACGGTCGGTGGAGTGCTCGACGCCGCGGCGAACTGTTGGCCGGACGGTGAAGCGCTCGTGGTAGCGCATCAGCAGATACGTTGGACCTGGGCAGAGCTTCGGGACGAAGCCAGGTGCTTTGCGCAAGGTCTTATCGCGCTCGGGCTCAATCCTGGTGAGCGTATCGGTATTGTGGCACCCAACCGGTTCGAATGGGTCGTCGCGCAGTTTGGCACAGCGTATGCGGGTCTGATTCTTGTCAACATAAATCCTGCATATCGCGTGACGGAATTCGAATACGCTTTGAAAAAGTCAGGTTGTTGCGCTTTGTTAATGGCCCGAGAACACAAGAGCAGCAATTATCTCGAAATGCTCAGACAGGTTTCGCCCGGGCTGGCGAATAATCGGTCTGGGGCGCGCGAAGCTTCTCGCCTGCCTGATTTGCGGTTGGTCGTTCTATTCGACGAGGCCCAGGTCGACGAGGCCCGGGCAGAAGGCTGCATGAGTTATTCGGAAGTACTTCAGCACGCGAATGACGAGAGTCTTGAGCGGCTTAATTCCATTGACGCGACACTCGATTTTGATGATCCAATCAATATTCAATTTACGAGTGGGACGACCGGCACGCCAAAGGCGGCGACTTTGACGCATCACAATATCGTCAATAACGCGTATATGTCGGCTGACATCATGAATTTCTCCGAGCGCGACAGATTGTGCATACCGGTGCCAATGTACCACTGCTTCGGCATGGTGCTCGGCACACTGCTTTGCGCGACACATGGAGCCACAATTGTCTTCCCGTCAGCCGGGTTTGATGCGGCCGCAGTACTCAGAGAAGTCGAGAACGAGCGCTGCACCGCGCTGCATGGTGTACCGACGATGTTCATCGCTGAGCTGGATGAGCCAGATTTTGCCGAACGCGATCTGACTTCGTTACGTACCGGCATTATGGCCGGTGCACCTTGTCCGGCTGAATTAATGCGGCGCGTCATGACAGATATGCATCTACCCGAAATTACGATTGGCTACGGTATGACAGAGACGGGTCCGCTGTCGACACAAACGTCGGTCGATGATCCTGAGGATCTTCGAGTAACGACTGTCGGCCGTGTGCTGCCACACACGGAGATCAAGATCATTAACGAGGCTGGTCGCATTGTTCCGCGCGGCACGCCGGGTGAGCTGTGTACGCGTGGTTATTGTGTGATGCCGTTTTACTGGGGTGACGAGGAACGCACGAAGCGCGAGATCGATGCTGCGCACTGGATCAAAAGCGGTGACCTGGCAACGCTGGGTGATGCCGGATATGTTCGAATCGTTGGCCGGATTAAGGACATGATCATTCGCGGCGGAGAAAACATTTACCCGCGCGAAATCGAGGAATTCCTTTATAGCCATCCCAAGATTGACGAAGTCGAGGTTTTTGGTGTGCCGGATGAAAAATATGGCGAGGAAGTCGCTGCGTGGATCAAGCTGCAGGCGGGGGAAGCGGCTTCGCCCGAGGAAATTCGAGAATTCTGTAAAGGCCAGATAGCGCATTTCAAGATTCCTCGTTTCATCAAATTCGTCGACGAGTTCCCAATGACAGTGACTGGAAAGGTGAAAAAGTTTGTCATGCGCGAGTGCATGGCGGAAGAGTTGGGGCTCGAACTCGAATCCGCATGAGCATCGTTGCCAAGTTTCAAATAGAGTGCTTTTCGTGCATTGATGCTGACGGGCATGCTGTCGCCGAATTGCCAGAGTTTGCGCTCGACCGCGACGTCCTCATCGAACTTTATCGTTGGATGGTGTTGACGCGTGCATTCGACGAAAGAGCCATTACATTGCAGAGGACCGGACGGCTTGGAACGTATGCCTCGAGTCTTGGGCAGGAAGCTGTCGGTGTAGGTTTGGCCCACGCAATGTTAGCTGAAGATGTTCTGCTGCCGAGCTTCCGCGAACATGGCGCGCAGTTGGTTCGCGGCGTTACGGCTGGGGAAATCTTGCAGTTTTGGGGCGGTGACGAACGTGGCAGCGATTTCTCTGGTCCCAGAAGTGATTTTCCGGTGTCCATACCCGTCGCAAGTCAGGCTGCCCATGCCGTTGGAGCAGCATTGGCATTTAAGCTAAGCAAAGCTCAACGCGTGGCAGTGGCCGTGTTGGGGGATGGTGCCACGTCTAAGGGCGATTTCTATGAATCGCTGAATATCGCCGGTGCCTGGAATTTGCCAGTTGTCTTCGTTGTCGCAAACAACCAATGGGCTATTTCCGTGCCGCGAGCGGATCAGACGGCGGCTGCAACCCTCGCGCAGAAAGCTGTGGCAGCGGGAATAACCGGTCTCCAGGTCGATGGGAACGATGTCGTAGTCGTTCGCAAGGCAGTATCGGATGCCCTCGAGCAGGCGCGTAACGGTAGTCGCCCGTGTCTCATCGAAGCGCTGACCTACAGGCTTAGCGACCACACGACGGTTGATGACGCGAGTCGCTATCGAGATGATGAAGAAGTGTCTGCGCATTGGCAGGCGGAACCGATTGCGCGTCTTCGCAAACACCTGATTGCTGTACATGGTTGGACAAAAGAAGAAGAGTCAGACTTAGTTGAGTTGTGTGCTGCAGAGGTGGACGAGTCCGCCGATGCATACCTCGCAGAATCGCCGCAGCCGCCTGAAACCATTTTTGACTACACGTATGCATCGCTGCCGCAATCATTGGTTAAGCAGCGTGGTGAGCTCTTGGCGCTTTTGAAAGATGCCGATAATGGAACTGAACATGAACAGTAATCCCCAGTCATCGGGAAAAGAACTGACAATGGTCGAAGCCATTAACTTGGCTCTGCGTCACGCGATGACTGAGGATGAAACCGTCATTTTGCTCGGAGAAGACGTGGGTATCGATGGTGGTGTCTTTCGGGTAACCGATGGGCTGATTAATGACTTCGGCGCGGAACGCGTCCGGGACACGCCTCTCAGCGAGGCGCTGATCGGCGGTTTACCAGTCGGCCTTTCTGCAATGGGTTTCAGACCTGTAGCCGAGATTCAGTTCATGGGCTTCATCTATCCCATTATCGATCAGCTCGTTAATCACGCATCGAGACTGCGCACTCGGACCCGCGGCCGTTTGAGCTGCCCTCTCGTAATTCGCGCCCCTTTCGGCGGTGGAATCGGCGCGCCAGAACATCATTCCGAGAGCATGGAAGCGCTGTTTGCGCATATTCCAGGCATTCGCGTCGTCATTCCGTCTTCGCCGGCAAAGGCCTACGGGCTGCTGCTTGCTTCAATTCGCGATCCTGATCCGGTGGTGTTCTTGGAGCCGAAGCGCTTGTATCGATCGGAGCGTGAGTCAGTATTCGACAATGGCGATGCGCTGCCACTCGATCAGGCGTTCGTATTGCGCAGCGGCGCGGATGTGACGCTGATAAGTTGGGGGGCAATGCTTACCGAAACCTTGGCTGCTGCCGATCTACTCGCCCAGGAGAGCGTGTCCGCCGAAGTCATTGACGTCGCAAGCGTCAAGTTTCTGGATTTCGAGACCATCCTCGGTTCTGTTCGCAAGACCGGTCGATGCGTGATCATTCATGAGGCGCCGTTGACGGGCGGTTTGGGGGGCGAGATAGCCGCCAGAATCGCCGATGAGGGATTGATGCACTTACTTGCGCCCATTGCAAGAATAGCCGGTTGGGACGTAGTGATGCCCCTGCCGCGGCTCGAGTCGCACTATCTGCCTTCTCCCAATCGCATCGTCGCTGCTGTTCGACGTGCGATGGATTACTGCTGATGGCGACACTATTCAGGTTGCCAGATCTCGGCGAGGGGCTGCACGAAGCTGAAATTGTGGCATGGCATGTGGGCGTTGATGATCATGTTGTCAAAGATCAGCCGCTGTGCTCCGTCGAAACCGATAAGGCCGTAGTTGAGATACCGTCACCCCAGGCAGGGCGAATCATGGACTTGCATGGCGCGCCAGGCGATGTCATCGAGGTGGGTGCGCCGTTAGTCGAGTTCAGTTCTGCAGATGCCGATGCCGACGCCGTTGACAGTGGCAGTGTGCTCGAGCTTTCGGCTAATTCGCCCGCCGTCCCGCGGCAACGGCAAGGCCGCAAGCAGCTTGCTCCTGCTGTGCGTCGACTTGCAGCGTCACTGGGTGTCGATGTTGAAAATATTGAAGGCACCGGTCCTCAGGGGGCAGTCACTAAATCTGATGTCGAATCTGCAGCAGCCTCGACTGGAACCGAAATGCGGGTGCGCAGCGTGCGCCGGGCGATGCTGCAAAACATGGCACGCGCAGGCCGCGAAATAGTCCCTGCGACTGTTACAGACGAGGCCGATATCCAATCGTGGCCTGAAAGCTCCGACATTACAGTGAGACTGATACGGGCGGTCGTGGCGGGATGCCAGGCATCACCGCCGCTCAATGCCTGGTTTGACAGCAAGGCGGAAACTCTCGAGTTGCATTCGAGCGTTGACCTCGCCTTGGCCGTTGAAACAGAAGATGGCCTATTCGCGCCTGTTATTAGAAACGCTGCAAACAGCGACGTGGCTGAATTGCGTAAGAGTCTCGAAACAATCAAGGCTGATATCGCAAACCGTTCAGTGCCTCGCAGTGCGCTTCAAGGTGCAACCATCACGCTCAGCAATTTTGGAATGTTCGGCGGGCGTTTCGCCAGCTTGGTCGTAATTCCGCCGCAGGTCGCGATCCTGGGTGCGGGCAGAGCCGACGTGCGTGTCGTTCCTGTCGAAGGCAGCCCGCAGTTGCATCGAATGCTGCCATTGTCACTCAGTTTTGATCATCGCGTGGTAACTGGCGTGGAAGCAACGCGTTTCTTGAATGCCGTGATCGTAGATCTCGAAAAGCCGAATTAGCCTGAAGGTGAGTGCTGTATGACCGAGTCCGTATTTCAACGCTGCGATGATCTGGGTCCTGCCCGGGTTCTCCACATTTACGAGCCATCTACAAAGCTCAACGCGATTCTGGTAGTCGATAACACGGCAGCAGGCCCTGCAATTGGCGGCGTGCGCATGGCAGCCGACGTATCTCTGCAGGAGTGTATGCGGCTCGCTCGTGCAATGACCTATAAGAATGCGGCTGCCGGACTGCCCCATGGCGGTGGGAAGGCTGTAATTTTCGCGGACCCCAACTCAGATATAGATAACAAAGAGAGACTACTGCGCTGCTTTGCACAGGCTATTGGCCCAATCGAGGATTTTATCGCCGGGCCTGATATGGGCACTGACGAAACGGCGATGGCGTGGGTGCATGACGAGATTGGTCGTGCAGTCGGTCTCCCGCGAGAAATCGGCGGAATACCTCTCGATGAAATTGGAGCCACTGGCGCAGGACTTGTCTCTGCTGCTGAAGTGGCTTGTGCCTGGTTGAAGTTCGATTTGGCAGGTGCCCGCGTGGCAATTCAGGGCTTTGGCTCGGTCGGCAAAAATGCGGCGAGATTTCTTGCGGACAAGGGCGCGATTATCGTCGCTGTGGCTGATTCACGCGGCACGCTGCATGAGCCGGCCGGGCTCGACGTATCGCAGCTGATCGAACTCAAGAGCCGCGGCGCACATGTTGTGGATTCGCGATCCGGAACCCAGCTCGCCGGGGAAGCCATCATCGGCATCGATTGCGATATCTTAATCCCTGCTGCGCGACCCGATGTGATCCGCGGCGACAACGCAGATGACGTGAAGGCCAGGCTGATACTTCAAGGGGCAAACATCGGTGTCACCGAAGAGGCTGAAGCCAGCCTGCATGATCGAGGCGTCGTTTGTATACCTGATTTCATTTCAAACGCGGGTGGCGTGATCTGTGCGGCCGCGGAGTACCATGGCAGATCTCAATCTCAGGCACTCGAAACGATAGACGAGAAAATTCGGACGAATGTGGCCGAGGTGCTCGAGCGAGCATCGCGTAAGGGGTTGCTCCCGCGGGCTGCTGCGAATGCGCTGGCCGAAGAACGAATCCGCACAGCAATGCAATTCCGGCGATGGCATTGAGGCACTTGCTGACGCCGCAATTTCATATCAAGTGTATGTTTGATTACGCAGTTACTTTCCGGTAAAACAAACTCGCCTGGCAATAATCCGATGCGACTTCTTTCGGCGCTGTCAGTCGGATATCAGTATTCGTTCACAGGGGCGGTTATATGGCAGCCTTAATTCTGGCGGGAATAATCGGCACCCTGGTCCTTTGGGGTGTGCTGATATATAACGCGTTGGTTCGCTATCGAAATCAAGTCGCTGCCGCCTGGAGCGATATCGACGTTCAGTTGCAGCGTCGTCACGATTTAGTTCCGCAGCTCGTTGAGGCGGTGCGCGGATACGCCGGCTATGAGAAAGCGACACTCGAGGCCGTCACTGAGTTGCGCGCACGCAGCCTGCAAACACAGCAGGTAGGCGAGATTGCGGCGCTGGAGCAGCAACTTGAATCTGGGGTGCATCGGCTAATCGCGCTGGCAGAGGAATACCCCGACCTCAAAGCGAACGAAAACTTCTTGGACCTGCAGCGGGAGCTCAGCGAAATAGAGGACCATCTGCAATATGCGCGGCGTTTCTACAATGGCGCAGTGCGAATATTGAATACACGTATCGAGTCGTTTCCCGATTTGTTGGTGGCCCGTCCGATGCAATTTGTGCAGGCCGAGTTCTTCGAAGCAGAGGCTGAAGCGGAGACGCCGGTCCGCGTGGAGTTCAATTGAAAAGTCGTTTGCAAGTTGTTGCGCACACAGTGCTGTTTGCATTGACGCTGCTGCTGCCACTCGGCAGCTTCGCAGACGAGCGCATTCTGAGCTTCGACAGCGAAATCGTTGTGGCTGCCGACGGTGGCATGCGAGTTACAGAGTCGATTCGGGTTCGTGCAGAGGGCAATCAGATTCGGCGCGGGATATTTCGCGATTTTCCGACCGATTATCGCGACCGTGTCGGTAATCGCTACCGGGTTGGATTCGATGTCATATCCGTACGGCGCGATGGGGCCGCCGAGCCTTATCGTAGCGAGCGAATCGCAAATGGCATTCGCGTTTACATTGGCAGCGCCGATGTGTTTTTGCAGCCCGACGAGTATCAGTATGAGCTTACATACGACACGAGTCGGCAGCTCGGTTTTTTCGATGATCATGATGAACTCTATTGGAACGTCACTGGCAACGGCTGGGATTTTCCGATCGATCGCGCTAGCGCGCAGGTGCGCCTGTCCAATGCGGTGCCGTCCGCCGAGTTCGCCATTGAGGCTTACGTGGGTCCGATGGGCAGCAATGAGCAATCGTATGTTGCTTCCGTAACCGGAGGCGTTGCTTCGGTTGCTGCCACACGGCCGCTGAATCCGCGCGAGGGGCTGACGTTGGTAGCCAGTTGGCCTAAAGGCTTCGTCGAGGAGCCCACGGCTATCGATAGAGCTGCAAACCTACTCATCGACAACGTCGGTCTGCTGGTCGCGCTGGCGAGCTTTTTTGCCGCCTCCGCCTACTTGTTCTTGGCGTGGCGAAAAGTGGGCCGAGACCCCGAGCCCGGCGTCATATTTCCGCACTATCAGCCACCCGAAGATTTCTCGCCGGCCGCCATGCGCTACGTCACGCGTATGGGTTACGACGCCAAGGCATTCACAGCTGCGATTCTTAATTTGGCCGTCAAAGGCTATCTTGAAATCGACGAAGAAGATGAAGTGTATACGTTGCGCGCGACTCGGCCGATTGAGAAAGCGCTGGCGCCGGGAGAGGCGGAATTACGCAAAGAACTGTTCAAGAATTCGACGACGGTGGAGCTGAAGAATACGAATCATTCGGTAATGCGCAAAGCGATGCGTGCTCACGGCAAGGTCTTGAATCGTCACTTAAACCGCGTGTACTTCATGACCAATTCATTGTTGGTCGTTCCCGCGGTTTTTGTTCTTGGCATCGCATTTGCTGCTGTATTTCTGCTTGCTCAGATCACCGTTTCGGTGGTGCTCGTATTAGTGCCTGCTGTGCTTACAGTCGTAGTGTTCTTCTTTCTGCTGCGCGCACCGACCCCGCTCGGCAGGCGCTTGCTGGACAAGATCGAGGGTTTCAAGTTGTATCTCGAGGTTGCGGAAAAAGAAGAGTTGGCTCTGCGCGATCCGCCTGAGAAAACCCCGGCACTGTTCGAGTCCTATCTGCCATATGCCTTGGCCCTGGGGGTTGAGCACGCTTGGGCAGAAAAGTTTTCCGGCATTTTTGAAAGGCTGAAGGACGAGACTGGCACAACCTATCAGCCGCGCTGGTATCACGGCAATTGGCACGGCAGCGGTTACGGTGGCAGTGTCCGCGGCCTGACTGCAATGACAGGTTCGCTCGGCAGTGCGATCTCTTCGGCATCGACGCCGCCGGGTTCTTCATCCGGTGGCGGCGGCGGGGGATCTTCGGGCGGTGGCGGCGGCGGTGGTGGTGGCGGCGGCTGGTAAGTTGGCAGCCGTTGATGCGCGCTAATTCAGCGCTAAATCTCAGTCTCCGCAGGCGTCCAACCTTTCGCGATCGAAAAATGGTCGTACCAGTCGCGATCGAACGAGCCGAATCGGGTTTCTATCTTTACGTCGACTAGATACGGTCGACCGGACTGAATGGCCGACTTGGCTCGAAGCAACGCATCCCTGAGGTGCTTCGGATCATCGACGGTTTCGCCCTCGACGCCATAACCGCGCGCTATGCTGACGTAGTCGATATTCGGATGACCCAAAGACACGCCTGGGTATTGACCCGTTTCGACCATGCGTCCCGGCAACTTCGACATGTTCATTCGATTCGCTTGGTATTGGCCATTGTTCAAAACGATGTAACCGATAGGCGCATCGTAACGTGCTGCGGACCACAGGCCTTGTGCGCCGAAATTGAATGCGCCATCGCCGGCTATGCACCAGATTTCTTTGCCCGGATTGCCGATTGCGATACCCACTGCTGCCGGCACGCCCCAGCCAAGGATTCCGCCGGTCGTGCCGTAGGCTTTGCGGCGCTGCTCGTACGGTACGTTGCCGTCAATGGT
>JAHEEO010000069.1 GCA_024640665.1 Rhodospirillales bacterium
AAAAGCTAATGCTGAACGAATCATTATAGGCTGCGCGATTCGGCAGCAGCAGAAACGGCTTCCACAGTCCGCTAAGGGAACAAGAAATTCTGCTGCCCGTGACGTAAACTTGACCGGATACATACGCTGAGGAGCGATCAATGCTTGCAATCAAAATTGGCAATTTCGGAATGCGGCACCTGGCACTTATCGCCAGTGCAGCGGGACTCATTGGGACGGCAAATGCTCAACCCGGCGGTTCAACGGTTCAGCCTTTCGAAGTCGAGACCGTCGTTGAAGGACTGGTCAATCCTTGGAGCATGGCTTTTCTGCCAAACGGCGACATGCTCGTCACAGAACGGCCGGGGCGCCTGCGCATCGTGCGTGACGGCGAACTGCTCGACCAGGAGATTTCCGGCGTGCCGCAGGTGCGCGTTGGCGGCCAGGGCGGACTACAAGATGTTGTCCTCCACCCCAATTTTTCATCTAATCGACTGGTTTATATCAGTTACTCGAAGGGTAACGCAGACGGATCGCTCGGCACGACAGCGTTGATCCGGGCCCGCCTCGAGAATAATCGGCTGAACAATGTCGAAGAGATCTTTGAGGCCATTGCTTGGACACCGACACCCGGACACTACGGTGCTCGCATTGCGTTCGATAACGATGGCTACCTGTTCATGTCCGTCGGTGACCGAATGGCGCCAACGAACGGCGACTTGGAGGCCCACCCGGCACAAGACCCGAGCAACCATCAAGGCACCATCATCCGCCTGAATGACGACGGCAGTGTCCCCAGCGACAACCCATTTGTAGGCCGTGAGGGCTTCTTGCCGGAAATCTGGAGCTATGGCCATCGCAATCCCCAAGGCCTCGCATTCGATCGCGTAACCGGCGAGCTATGGGAGACGGAACACGGCCCGCAGGGCGGCGATGAACTCAACCACATCGTCCGGGGCCGCAATTACGGCTGGCCGCTTATTGGCTACGGCGCAAATTACGGCGTTGGAACTGAGATTCACCCAAGCCGGGCACGTGCAGGGATGGAACAGCCAGCGGCCTTTTGGGTGCCGTCCATCGCCACTTCGGGACTGGCGATCTATAACGGCGCGGCGTTCGAAAACTGGCAGGGTAACGCCTTCGTGGGCGGGATGTCCGGCCAGCATCAACGCCTATCGCGCGTCAGTCTAACCGGAACGACTGTATCGAATCGCGAAGCCCTGCTCGCAGGCCAATACCGAATTCGCGACGTGCGCGAAGGCCCGGACGGTCTCATTTACATTGCCACGGACAATATCTTTGGCAATTCCAGCAGTATTATTCGTCTCGTACCGAGCGACGAATAAGCAGCTAATATCACAACAAAAAAAGGCCCCCGCTGCATCAGCGGGGGCCTTCTTGTTCAGGCTGACCGAGGTCGATCCGGGCTGGGCGACCTGTTCGCAAAGTGCCCGAATGTTCGGCTGCTGAGTTGTATCTAGCTACGCAGTACCCGCCTTAGCCGGCTTTCGCGATTGAGTCAATTGGACGCGCCCACGTTTTGGTGAGCGGCGCTCATTCAGGTTCGCAACGATTTCTTTGGCCGCCTTACGCGCTGCAGCAAGCGATCCGCGACGGAACCCGGAAATCTGGTTGGGGCCTTGCGCGATGCGATAGTGCACCCAGTCGGCACCCTGGTTGCCGTCTGGTGGTTCGGACTTTTCTACCGAAATCAGGGTAAAAGGTTCATTATTCTGGCTGCGCCAAGTCATGGGCTTCGTCCTTCGTCAGGGTGACCGCATAAGAAAATTCGTTTGCCAGCATACCAACATGCGCTCGCACCCGGCAAACCTGAACGACTGCTGGCGACGGGGTTTTAGGCCTAAATACTTCCCCAAAACCCCCAGTCAGCCTAGACTACAGCCATGCTGCAGAGACTTTCCATTGCATTTATCGGTGCCGCCGCGGTAACGCTGGCGATGTTTTATGGCATGAGCTCCATCGCCGAGCTGTTCAATCGACCCGATTCCCAGGTTTACATGCGCGTGCTTGATTTCATTCCCGGGTCCGGTGAACGCCGCAGACCCAGCGTAAGGATGCCCGGCGATCAACCCGATCGCGTCAAACCGGAATTTCGCGTGGATAGCGAAGCAACGATCGATTCAAGGCCGGAATTCAATAACTTACAGCAACCTGTAAATGTAAATCTTAAGCTCGACCAAGACACCGAAGCCGATTAGTCTTGATCAACGCCGCCCGATAACGCAGCGCCGTCCGCCCAACTAACATCAACGAGTGCTGTGACGTCCACGCCTTCCAGACACGCCACGTTGATGCCATATTGCGCTGGTGCCGTGCGCCTTTGATGATGCGTGTAGATACCGCAAATGCTGCAGAAGTAATGTTTCGCGACACGGGTGTTCCATTGATACACAGTTAAATGGTCAGCGCCGGAAATGATCTTGAACGCGGCCAAGGGCACGGCCATCATCGCGGCAGATTTGCGCGAACACAGCGAGCAATTGCAGCGAATCAGCTGCTTGAGTCCGTCCGGCAGCGAGACTTCGAATCGGACTCCGCCGCAGTGACAATGGCCTTGCCGAGTATTCTGCATGCAATACCTCTTGTGGATAACTTGGTGGAAAACAATAGCAGTTCAGTAAGTTACAAAGAGATGCTAGGACTGTTGATAACATTGAGCGCTAAATACAATAATCAAAATAGTTAGCTTTTTCATATACTTAAGATTTAATTAACGAAGCAACCTGCATATGACCCAGCCTCGTTCGATTCGACCGGTTGGACCGGGCTTGCCTGTGGATATCCAGGCTGCCGGCCTGCTGCGACGCGTTGCAGCATTATGTTATGACAGCCTGCTGCTGCTGGGACCGGTCGCGATTTATGGCTTCATCGTCGCGCTGACTCGCCAACAAGCGGGACTGCCGGCAGAAACTGCCTGGGGCTCGCTCGGCTTGGTGTTTATTCCGGCGGCTTTCTTTTGTTGGTTCTGGACCCATGGCGGCCAGACCCTTGGCATGACAGCCTGGCGGCTGAAGCTAGTGACGCAAACGGGCGGCCCGCTGAGCTGGCGACAAGCGATTGTGCGATTTTGTGCCGCTTGGCTGTCCATTGCCGCATTGGGAATGGGTTTTTGGTGGGCATTGTTCGATCCAAACAAGCAAACATGGCACGATCAGCTTGCCGGCACCTTCATGCAGCGAGTGCCCAAGCCGACTGGTCCGCATTAACGGGCACCGCGCTAACGGGCACGCCACAACGCGATCAAGGTAACAACGACCAATGCGAAGGTGGGGCCCCAGGCGACGATCAGCGGATCAAAATCGAATACTGCTCCGCTGTTTGTCAGCACTTCGTCTGCCACATAGAAACCGAGACCTATACAAAGTCCAACGACGAGCCGCGCACCACTGCCGGCGGACCGCAAACTTCCAAACACGAACGGTAACGCCAGTAATGCCATAAAAGGCACCGATAGCATATCGGCCCAACGGCCCCAGTAAGCGATTAGATAGCGGCGCGCGTCCAGATTGTTGGCTCTCAGGTAAGCGATATAGCGTTGCAGTCCCGGCGTATCGAGCATGTCCTCACGGACAATGGACAGACCCAAAAGCTCCGTATTGAAACCATACTGCTGCACTGATTTAGCTGTCCGGGAAACCTCCAATCTGTCACGCGCAAAGCGTGTTTCGGCATAGCCACTCAGCGACCAGTTCGACTCGGTGTCGATCGTCGCCGTATCGGCATGTGCGACAGACTCGAGTCCGCGTTGGTCATTGAGTTCAAACAAATAGACGCCGCTGGTAGATTCAAACTCGCCGAGCCCGCGCCGGACGTTGACGATGACATTGTCGTCTCTTAGCCAGCTCGACTGCCCGTCGGCCAGCTCCGCCTCGTCCAGCAACGCCTCACTGCGCATTTCGCGCGCATACGCGCCTAAAGACGGCGCGAAGGACTCGCCCAGCAAGGCCATAACCCCTGCAAGCAGCGCACCCGCAGTGCCCACAGCGACCAACAGTTGAATCTTGGAAACACCTGAAGAGCGCATAGCGACGAGTTCGGAAAGCGTTGCCAGATTGCCCAAAGCAAGTAAAGCGCCTAACAGGGTTGCAGCCGGCAAAGACTGAAATATAGACCGCGGCATGCTCAATAACACATACAGCACTGCCTGGCCAAAGCCGAAATTCGCGACGCCAATATCATCCAATTGACTGACAAACTGAAACAGACTGGTGACGGAGACCAGTACCGTCAGAACGACGCCGACACTGCGCAAGATCGCAAAAACGATATAGCGCGTCAGAACGGTCACGCCGGAGTCTCCCTCGTCACGAATGTCGCCCGGACGAACCACCCAGCCTCCCGACCAAACAAGACGAGGCCCAACAACGCAAGCGCGACATGAACCCACCACATGCCAAGCCAGGCTGGCACTTGACCGCGCTCGACCCAAACCCGCGCCACAGAAAGCATATTGGCGTAAGTGATGTAGATAAGCAGACCAGCGCCGATTCTCGCGAAGCGCCCCTCACGCGGTGATGAGCGACTCAGCGGCACAGCGAGCAAGGCCAACACCAGCAATGACAGCGGCGATGAAATACGCCATTGTATTTCTGCCTGATCCTCCGGCGCGCTCGACGCAAACAATGCGGCTGCGCTGCGCATCTCAACCGTTTCCTCAAACTCCCCCGAACGAGTTGCGCGAATCGGAATGCCGTGCTCGCCAAACTCAATGACGGAAAAATCCAAGTCTCCTGGCCTGCCCTCGTGGCGGGTGCCGTTAAACAAAACAAACGACAACATCCCCGTCTCGGGATCTTGTACGCGTTGTCCACGCTCCGCCAAGATGACGACAACTCGTCCGTCAATCTCGCGTGACCAAAAGACATCGTAGATATTCTCGCCGTCGACGCGCTCGGCATAGAACACGGTGGCGCCCGAACCCGGCGAAACGAACCGACCTGCCTGCAGGGCACCAATTTCGAGCTGGGCCTCGGCTTCGAACTTGATCTGCGCGATCTGTCGCGTCGCGCTGGGCGCAGTCACGACACTCAGCCAACCGGAACCTGCGGCGATGATGCAGGTGATCAGGCCGATCGGCACAAGAAAATTCACAGGGCCATAGCCGCAAGAAAACAATGCTGCCGTTTCGGAATCCCTGTTGAGCCTGGCCAAAGCCAGCATGATGCCCAAGAACAAAGCGATCGGCGATAGCAATGTCAAGTAACGCACTGCCGTGAGCGCCATAACCCCTAAGACCGCATTGCGAGGCAGCTCATTTGCCGCGGCCTCTCCCAGGATTTCGGCAAACTGATTGCTCATCAGAATGACGAACAACACAAGCACGACCAACAGCCACGAGACCAATACCTCGCGAAACAAGTAGCGGCTGATTAAGTTCACGCTTGGGACACTATTTTCAGTAATGAAAGTGAATCGAGTACACTAGCTCGCAAGCAACTGCGGACGTTGCCACACCTTAGCATACGCGCGCGTATTACCCGACAATTTATCGACTGGCTGGTGGCCAATTTTTGCTGATAAACCACCCAGTTGGAGGAGACAGATAATGGACTTTCCCGTCAAAGTTGCGGCACCCGTCAGCCAGACGACTGCCTGCGCAATCATCCCTGTTTTCGACGGCGGTCCGCTGCCGGCAGTTACGCGCGCATTCGACAAGGCAAGCGGCGGATTACTAACCGCTCTGCGCCGATCCGGCGATATCAAAGGCGATTTGGGCCACGTCGCGCTGCTACACAAAGTAAAGGGCACACGTGCTAAGAGCTTACTCGTCGTTGGCTGCGGCCCGCTTAAGCGGTATACGCGAAAAGCACTCCGGGCAGCAACGCTCGCGGCAACCAGCAAAATCGCCGGCACAGCAGCCGATGCAATTAACTACCTAAGCTTAGAACTTCCGTCGGACTGCGATACAGCCGCCGGTGCGACAGTGATCGTTGATGCGGCCCGACATGCCAGCTATGGCTTCTCAGAACTCAAAAGCGAGAAACAACCGGAAATCAAATTGAAGCGGATGGGGTTGGCCGCCTCAAAGCCTGAAGTTACCGATACCAAACGCGGCGCTTCTCTGGGTCAGGCCATCGCCAACGGTGTCGAAATCGCGCGCGACCTCGGAAATCGTCCGGCCAATGTCTGCACACCGAGCCATATTGGCGCCGTCGCGAAAGAGATCGCGCGGCAACATACAAAACTGTCCACCAAGGTACTCACCGAGAAAGACATCGAACGCCTCAAAATGGGCTCATTCTTGTCGGTCACGCAGGGTGCAACCGAACCACCGCGTCTGATCGTCATGCAGTATCACGGCGGGAAGAAAGGCGCACAACCAATTGCGCTATGTGGCAAGGGCGTCACTTTCGACACCGGCGGCATATCGATCAAGCCTGCACCGAAAATGGACGAGATGAAATTCGACATGTGCGGTGCCGCTGGCGTCATCGGCACAATGGCAGCCATTGCCGAGGCTCGAATCGAACTCAATGTGGTCGCAGTGGTTCCTTGCTGCGAGAACATGCCAAGCGGCACAGCGACACGACCTGGCGACGTGGTTACCAGCATGTCGGGCAAGACTATCGAAGTACTCAATACCGACGCGGAAGGACGGCTAATCCTGTGTGATGCGCTGACCTATGCCCAGCAAGAGTTTGATCCCATCTGCCTGCTCGATGTTGCGACGCTGACGGGCGCCTGTGTCGTCGCCCTGGGGCAGTATTACACTGGGGTTTTTAGCAACGATGACGCCCTTCGCGACGAACTCGTCGAGGCCGGCAAACGGGCCATCGATGGCGCCTGGCCAATGCCTGCTGACACAGAATATGGAGAATCGCTGCGGAGCAATTTCGCCGATTTCGCAAATATCGGCCAGCGCGAGGGCGGCGCAAGCGTTGCAGCGAGTTTCCTGCACCGCTTCGTTGACGAGGGCCGTGACTGGGCACACCTGGATATCGCTGGCGTTGCATGGCGCGCGGACGCCAACAAGGGTGCAACCGGTCGCCCAGTTGGCCTACTAGTGGATTTCTTGATGAGCCGAGTGCAGTAGCTTCGTGACGCAGGTCGACTTTTACATCCTCGACGGCGAATCCGATAGCGAGCGCTTCCGGTTGGCCGCGCGCATTGCGGAAAAAGCGACCCAGCGTGATCAAACTGTTTACATTAATACCGAAGATGCACACACCGCTGCGAAACTGGACGAAGTGCTTTGGACATTCTCGCAAAGCAGCTTTTTACCTCACCGGGTAATTGCTACCGGCGCGCCCGAGCAAACGACGAAAACGGCCGCGCAAATCGAACCGGTTCTCATAGGTACAAACATTGAAATCGCTGCAGAGCCGTGGCAAGTCATGATTAACCTGGCGGGCGAGATACCGGCGTTTTTCAGTCGCTATGAAAGAGTTGCAGAAGTTATCGATGCACATGAAACGCGCCGCCGCCAAGGCCGGGAGCGCTACAAGTACTATCGAGATCGGGGCTATCAACTCAAGACCCACAATGTATAGGCAGACCAGCGACGTGGGAGAAAACAAAATTCCGCTGCTGACCGATGTCGTTGAGCCGACGGTTGATCATCTCCCGATTATTCGCGATGCTGAGGTTTTAAAGGAGTCCATCGCAGATGATGCAGGTGAAGCAGGTGAAAGCGATGATCAGCATACCAATGAAGTAACGATTTACGACGTCGAATCACTTGTCGCCGAACTTCAAACTCACCTGGCGTCACACACGTACGAACTCGCAGACGAACTGATGCGCAAGGCCTTTGCTGATATGGAAGCACGCGTGTTCAAAGAAATTTCATCGCAATTGCGACAACAGCTGCCGGAACTGATCGATGCGGTAATCCGCGAACACCTAATGCAACAAGAAGAAAAGTAAGGAAAGCACCGTGGACAAGGGGTATCGGCCCGCAGACATCGAGGCGCGGCATTACGCCCGCTGGGAAAAATCAAACTATTTCGCGGCGACCGGCGACGGCGCCCCATATTGCATCGTTATTCCACCGCCAAACGTGACTGGAACTTTGCACATGGGACATGCATTCCAAGTCACCATCATGGACGCACTGACTCGCTACCATCGCATGCGAGGCGACAAGACACTATGGCAGCCAGGCACCGACCACGCCGGCATCGCGACACAAATGGTTGTCGAACGCTTGCTCAACGCCGAAGGCACGGACCGCAGAACGCTTGGTCGCGAAAAATTTGTCGAACGTGTGTGGGAATGGAAAGAACGCTCCGGCAGTACGATTACAAATCAATTACGCCGGCTTGGCGCATCTGTGGATTGGAATCGCGAAAGATTCACGATGGACGCTGGCTTATCGGCCGCCGTCACGGAAGTATTTGTGCGCCTGCATGACGAAGGCTTGATCTATAGAGGCAAGCGACTCGTCAACTGGGACCCGGTGCTGCATACGGCACTGTCCGACCTTGAAGTCCTGACTGGCGAAGAACACGGCAAATTGTGGCGATTCCGCTATCCATTGTCGGACGGCAGCGGTCACATTGTCGTAGCCACCACTCGCCCAGAAACCATGTTGGGCGACACGGCCGTTGCAGTCCATCCAGATGACGAGCGCTACAGCTCGTTGGTCGGAAAAACCATAAACCTGCCGCTGACTGACAGGAAAATTCCAGTAATCGCGGACGAGTACGTTGATCCAGAGTTCGGTACGGGCTGCGTAAAAATCACGCCGGCCCACGACTTTAACGACTATGAAGTCGGGCAACGCCACAAACTAGAGCAAATAAACGTGCTCGACGACAACGCCGCCATGAACGAAAACGTTCCAGCAAAGTACCAGTCGTTGGATAGATTTGAGGCTCGGAAACGCGTCATTGCCGATTTGGACGCCATTGGTTTGCTGGACGGAATAGATGAGCATACTTCCATGATTCCGCGCGGTGATCGCAGTGGGGTCATCGTCGAACCCTATCTCACCGATCAATGGTATGTAAGAGCGGGGCCATTGGCAGAACCGGCCATCGAAGCTGTCGAAACCGGACGCGTTAAGTTTGTTCCGCAACACTGGGAAAAAACCTATTTTGAATGGATGCGAAACATTCAAGACTGGTGCATCTCGAGACAACTTTGGTGGGGTCATCGAATACCTGCCTGGTACGACAACCAGGGCCAAAGCTATGTCGGCCGCAACGAAGACGAAGTGCGCAGCAGATACGGCCTGACTTGCGAGCTTCGACAAGACGAAGACGTACTGGACACTTGGTTTTCCTCTGCACTTTGGCCCTTTACAACCCTGGGGTGGCCGGAACAAACGAACGAACTCAAGGCGTTCTATCCGACGGCCATTCTGGTAACCGGATTCGACATCATTTTCTTCTGGGTCGCGCGTATGATCATGATGGGTCTCAAGTTCATGGACGACGTCCCGTTTCATGAGGTCTATATTCACGGCCTGATTCGCGATCATGAAGGCCAAAAAATGTCGAAGGCCAAGGGCAATATTCTGGACCCTATCGACATCATTGACGGTGTCGATCTCGACACCTTGCTCCGCAAGCGCACTGACGGCTTGATGCAGCCACATCTAAAGCAACGCATCGAAAAGGCAACCAAAAAAGAGTTTCCTGAAGGCATTGCGGCATACGGAACCGATGCAATGCGTTTCACTTTTGCATCGATCGCCACCAACGCGCGCGACTTGAGCTTTGACCTGGGCCGTGTCGAAGGCTATCAGCGCTTTTGCACCAAGCTTTGGAATGCCACTCGATTTGTGCTGTCCCAAGAAAACACCGTCGGCGATGTTGCACCACAACCGAGTGCATACGACTTGTGGATTCGTTCTGAGTTCGGCAATACGATCGACCGCGTCGAAGATGGTTATGCCAATCATCGGCTCGACTTCGTGGCTCAGTCGCTTTACGACTTTGCATGGCACGAATACTGCGACTGGTACTTAGAGTTCAGCAAAACAACACTCAACAGCCCGAATGCAAGCGACGGCAGAAAACGCGCCACACTTGACACATTAACCGAGGTTCTCGGCAGCCTGTTAAAGCTCCTCCATCCGCTGATGCCATATATTACAGAGGAGCTATGGCTCGCAACTTGCGAAGCAACGGGAACTGCAAGCGAATCGATCATGATCGAGCAATTCCCGCTTCGACAAGATTTTGCTGTATCGAAAGTAGCCGAAGCAGAAGTTGCCTGGTTGAAAGCGATTATCGTTGCAGTTCGGCAGGTGCGCGGGGAAATGAATATCAGCCCGTCCAAGAAACTCACGGTTCACTATGCCGGCGCCACCCAGCGGGATGCGGAATTGCTCGACACGCACGCAGCGCAGATAAAGCGCCTTGCCGGCATAGAAACGATCGACGCCGCTCCGGCTGCAAGCGATGCCAGAGATGCGGCAACCATAGTCGTCGGCGAAATGCAGCTGCTGATACCGTTGGCGGGAATAGTTGATGCTGCAGCCGAAATTGATCGACTCGATAAGCAAATCAGCAAAATCGATGCAGATATAGCACAGCTTTCCCGCAAGCTCAGTAACGAGGGTTTTGTCGCCAAAGCTCCGCCGGCTGTGGTCGAAAAGGATCGCGAGCGCTTACAAGACCTGGAACACCAGTCAACGCAGCTAACTGTTCAACGCGGCAAGCTCTCCGGATTGTTATAAATCCATGCAACCGATGCGCAATCGATCGGGTAGTTAATGGGCACTGGTTCACAATTGATTAGCGGTGCACTGTCAACAAACGCGCTTTTGGGCGAGTATCCCCAACTATGGTCACGCATACTGCAATTCAATCCCAATCGGCGCCCAGCAGTCGGAACGCACTGCTGGAGAAAGCCTTAGCATCTCTTGGCGACATAATTGTAGATAAGGAGGAGCAGCTCCGCTTGGCGCTGTGCTGCGTCTTGGCTGGCGGGCATCTGCTGATCGAAGACGTTCCTGGCGTCGGCAAAACCACGATGGCTCACGCCTTGGCACACGTCTTCGGATTAAGCTACCAGCGAATCCAATTTACCAGCGATATCCTGCCTGCCGATGTACTCGGCGTGTCGATTTTTCGCCGCGAAACCAGCCAATTCGAGTTTCACCGCGGGCCTATCTTCTCGCAACTCGTCTTAGCAGACGAGATCAACCGCGCGACACCAAAGGCGCAAAGCGCATTGCTTGAAGCGATGGAAGAAAGGCAAGTAACTGCTGACGGTTCGACCTATGCGCTGCCAGCACCGTTCTTCGTTATTGCGACGAGTAATCCGACGCATCAGATTGGCACTTTCGAACTCCCGGAATCGCAGCTCGATCGTTTTCTGATGCGCATCCAACTGGGCTTTCCGGGCGCTAAAGCCGAAAGAATACTGCTGGCAAACCGTGAAAGACGCGAATTGCTGGAAGAAATCGAACCGGTCATGACCATCGATGCGTTGGTAAACCTGCAGTCCCAAGTACCCGCTGTCTTTCTTTCCGAAGCATTGCTGGACTATGTTCAGGCCATCATCGCTTTTTCCAGAGAATCTGGCTCCTTTACAACGGGACTCTCGCCACGCGCCGGAATCGCGCTCGTGCGGGCCGCACAAGCCTCGGCAATCTTGGCTGGCCATCAGGGGGTGCATCCAGAAGATGTGCAGTTTGTCCTGCCAAGTATAGTTGCGCACAGGCTCACTCCGAGCTCTGCCGACACGCCGGACGACATCGGCGCATACATACTGCATTCAGTTTCAGTACCTTAACATCGCGACGGAGGACTCGGTGCTGAGTTCCCTTACGAACAGGATTGAACTCTTTGGCGCGCGCTGGGCACGCAAGCGCCAGGGCATCGACAACACAGCGGGCGTCACGCTTGAACGCCGACGCATCTATATTCTTCCAACACGCTATGGCGCAGTTTTCGCGCTCGTCCTGTTCGCCATGCTTCTAGGATCCATAAACTACGGCGCCAACCTTGCGTACGCAATGACGTTTCTGCTTGCCGGCTTAGTCTTGGTTATATTGCATCACTGTCACAATAATCTGTTGGGTATCAAGCTTCGCTTTGCCGGCGCAGACCCGGTTTTTGCCGGTGAACTGGCAAGCTTTCGTATTGCCGTAAGCAACCAATCAAATACAGCGAAGAACGAAATAGAAATCGCGCTGCCTAAGTCGTCAAATCTGCCATTGAACCTGACTCCAGATGAAGCGAAAACCACCAAGATAAAGCTCCGCTGCGAATCCCGCGGCTGGCAGAACCTCAGTCGTTTCAGTGTATCCACGTACTACCCTGCCAGTTTGTTTAGAGCGTGGACTTGGGTTCACATGGAAGCACATTGTCTCGTTTACCCGGCGCCTGCCAAACCCGGCGTGCCGCTACCGCAGTCGCCCAGCGGGCACCAGCGCCGCGGCATTTTGCAGCACGATGACGCGGACTTTCATGGTTTCCATAAGGCTACGCCTTCCGACTCACCGCAGCGCATCGCATGGAAAGCTTATGCACGTAATGACGAGCTCTTGGTTAAAGAATTCAAAGGCGCAGAAGGCGAACCATGCTTGCTGGACTGGGATCTCATTCCAGCAGGAAGCACTGAAACTCGTTTGTCGCAATTGACGCGCTGGTGCCTGGACGCGCATGCACAATCCCGAGATTTTGGACTGCGAATTCCGGGTACGTCGCTGCCAATAGGCCGCGGCGAACGGCATTTGCATGAATGCTTGCGGGCGCTCGCAATTTTTGAGCTGCCTATCCAGTGAAACGACGCGCCACAGACAACGTTTCGCTAAAGCGCCTGGCATGGATGGCAGTCGTCGTTTTTGGCGCCTCTTTGCCGCATTGGTCAGCGCTGCCAATCTGGATTCCGCTGCTACTTGCCTTTGCAATTGCCTGGCGCATGCTCGCCCGGGCTATCGGCTTGCCGCTGCCCAATCGTTTCATCCGAGTAATGCTGGCATTTATCGCATTCGGCAGCATCATTTTGGAATACCGCACGATCAACGGCCTCAATGCCGGCAGTGCACTGCTCGTCATCATGGTCTCGCTAAAATTCTTGGAATCCCAGTCACAGCGAGACCAGCTCGTCTTGATGCTGATATCGTATTTCCTCGTATTTGCCGGACTCTTGTACCAGGACAGCGCGCTCTGCGGCGCATATCTTGTTTTCTTC
>JAHEEO010000070.1 GCA_024640665.1 Rhodospirillales bacterium
GCCGATTGTTGTATCGAGGCCTTTTTGTTCGTGGCATTAGGTGGTACTTTTGATCCCTAGCCAACGTGATGGATAACTATGGTGCAAGGTGATATTAGGAAGCAGATGCGCACATTGCGCTGTGGGCTGATCAGTGTCGTCAGTGCCGTCATGGCAGGGTGTTCGTCTGCAGTCGTCGTAGAGAGCACATTTCCGACTCCGCTCGTTGAGCCGCTGCCGGTTCGCGTGGGCCTCATTTTCGCCGACGAACTCTACGACTATATTCATTCAGAAGCGATCCCGCAGAGATCTACGTGGACAATCGATTTGGGCGACGCCAATATCGCGATGCTTCAACCGCTGCTCGAATCCATGTTTATGGAAGCCACAATGGTCGAATCCGTGCCGCTGAGCGGCGCCAATTTGGGCAGGCTGGATGGCGTCGTAGAGCCCGTACTGGAAAAATTCGAATTCGATATTCCCGGCGAGCGCGACGAATTTGTTGAAGTTTGGATGCAATACATGATCACGCTTTATCAACCGGACGGACGCATTGTTGTCCAATGGCCAGTGAGCGGTTATGGAAAGTATGAAACCGGCGGCAGACGCGAGGATGCCGTCGAGCGCGCTGCGATTGTCGCAATGCGTGAAGTAGGCGCTACAATATCCACCAAGTTCGCCGAGCAACCCGACGTTGGTTACTGGCTTGAGGAGAGAAGCAATGCACCGGCACCCGGTCAAAATGCAGCGGTTATCGATTAACGCCCGAATCGGTCGGAACAGCCTGATACTAGCGGCCATCGCACTGCCGTTGGCTGCCTGCGGCATCACGTCGCGTATGGAGCCTTACAAACGCACCGACGCGGTCGTCAATGAAGGTGATCACGTCGTGGTGCTAGCGCGCAAACACCACGCCAATCACGAAGCGGAAGCGGAATTCGTCGACTGTATCAGTGACGGCATGGCCCGCGGCTCCGACGGCATCGATATGTACTCATCAACCGAATTCGAAGACAGAATGTATCCCTGGTTCGAGCCCTCCACGGCGCCGCTGAGCACCGACGATCTGACAGCATTGCTCGAACGCCCCGGGGTCCTGGAACAGGTGGAAGATACCGGCGTCCGGTTTGTTGTCTGGCTCGACGGGTCGACGGATAGAGTCTCCAGCGGCGGAGGCATTACTTGCGCCGCCGGCGTGGGTGGCGCTGGCTGCATGGGACTCGCCTGGTGGGAAGATGATGCACGCTACGACGCAACGGTGTGGGACATTCAAGAACTCTCATCTGCCGG
Source organism: Rhodospirillales bacterium (assembly GCA_024640665.1). Taxonomy (GTDB): domain Bacteria; phylum Pseudomonadota; class Gammaproteobacteria; order Steroidobacterales; family Rariloculaceae; genus JAHEEO01. The sequence continues at coordinate 1,270 of JAHEEO010000070.1, forward strand.
CACAATTCATGCCGACGTGAAGGGCCGCTCGGTTATGCCCGCCATTATCGTTCCGCTGCCGTTTATCGCGCGGCCGCGTGCCGCCGCTTGTCGCGGTTTGACCGAACAGCTGCGCGAGTTCTTGACGACGCCGGAAGGCTTCCAGAACGACAATCTGGAACTCGGCTAGTTAACATTATGTAAAATTTGGCGCTACTGAACGGCATTTTTGCCCGTCACGCCCGGGTTTTTTCCTTAATTTACTAACTGCTTCGCGGCAGGTCGTTGCCGCTGCTGTCTACAATCGACAGCGTTGAATTCCCTTCGAAGCAGGCTTTAATGAACGATCGTCGTGATCTAGACCTCGTACTGCGCTCTGGTGTGCCGCTGATCATCGTCGAAACGACCGATGAGGGCCGGTTCCTGGAATTGCTGTGCGATGTTTCCGATCACCAGCCGCCCACCGATTACCGCCCCCTATTCCGGTGGTCCATTACCGATGGCATGCAGCGGCTCGACATCGCGCTGGAGAAGCAGATCGCCGAAGCGGAGCCCCAGCAAGTGCTGCGGCAAATTCGGGCCAGTACGAAGCCGGCGATCTACGCCTTGCTCGATTTTCATCCGTATTTGAGCGACCCGTACAACGTCCGTCTGCTCAAAGACATCGCGATCGATGCGCGGCGTAACGGTACAGTGGTCGTGTTAATCAGCCATGGGCTCGAATTACCCAATGAACTGCGCAACTACAGCGCGCAGTTCCAACTGGCATTACCAAGCCCCGAGGAACGCCGCAGCATCATCGAAAACCTGCTTGAAGAGTATCGGACCGAACGCCCCGGTTCGCGCGGCCCAGCCGATCCCAAAGCAGTCGAGTTATTGGTCCAGAATCTTAGCGGATTGACATATACCGATACGCTCCGACTCGCCCGCAACGCCGTATTCGACGACGGCGCCATTACGGCTGACGACGTCCCGGCTGTGATGCAGGCTAAATACGAATTGCTCAACAAAGACGGCATTTTGAGCTATGAATATGAACTTGTCGGCCTGTCTGACATCGCTGGCTTCCGCAACGTAAAAGTCTGGCTGCGTCAGCGCCGCGCGGCATTTTCCGGCGAACCGTTGGCCGGACTCGACAACCCCAAAGGCATACTGCTGCTGGGTGTGCAGGGCTGTGGTAAGAGCCTGGCGGCTAGAGCCGCTGCAAGCGTGCTGGGCGTGCCGCTGCTGCGATTGGAATTTGGCGCGCTGTACAACAAATATCACGGCGAGACAGAAAAGAACCTCCGCGAATCACTGGCGATGGCAGAGACCATGAGTCCTTGCGTGCTTTGGCTCGATGAGATTGAGAAAGGCCTAGCGAGCGGCAACGATGAAACGGGCACATCCCGCCGCGTGATCGCAAGCCTGTTGACATGGATGTCCGAGCGGACGTCTCAGGTACTCATCGTTGCGACGGCCAATGATATCGACTCGCTGCCGCCGGAACTGATTCGCAAAGGCCGATTCGACGAGATCTTTTTCGTCGACCTGCCTTCTGCCACAGCGCGCGGCAAGATCCTCGAAATTCATATGCGTGATCGCGGGCTCGATCCGCGCCAAATGGATGTGCCGAAACTGGCGCATTACACCGCAGGATTCTCAGGCGCCGAAATAGAACAAGGCATTGTCGCAGCACTTTATGCCGCGTACGCACTGCGCAAGCCACCGGAATCCAAACATATTCTTGCGGAGTTCCGAAAGACGAAACCGCTGTCGGTCATTATGGCCGAGCGTATCGACTCGCTGCGCGCCTGGGCAGCCCCAAGGACGGTGCCCGCGGATGGGGAGCACCTTTCAGGCTGCCTAGAAGCTTGACTTTTGTTTAACTAATAACTGTAAGTAATTGATATGGCAAAAATAATGGATAATGACTCTTTGTTACACGATGACGAGCCTACAGCCGAATTGCCGGTACTGGCCGATGTGGATACAGATGGGGCCACCGGCAGTATCGTCGAGCTTGACGAAAGTAACCGAGTCAATCCCAAACGTTCCAAGCGCGCCAAACGTGCCAAACGCGGCGACCAGACAGCAGCAGACGGTGGCGAAGATCATGATTCGCTGTCTTCGCGACTCAAAAAAGCCGTCCAGGAATACGTGGAACAAGGCGAAGCGCTGCGCGCCGTCGCGAAAGAACTGGCCATTCAGTCCACAGAACTGGAGCAGAGTCAGACTGAACTCGCCCGCGCTGAAGCCCAGATCGAGGACCGCGACCAGCAAATCGAAGCAGCCGAGGCAGCTCTAGAGGAGCAGGTTCAACAAACGAATACTCTCGAATCAGAGATTGAGCAGCTTCGCGAACGCGTTAGCACCATCGAAGCCGAGAAAGAGTCCGCTATTGCCGAGACTGCAACAGAGGTAGAAAGCCGCAACGAAATCGCGAATCAACTTGAATCTGCTCAGCAGGCAATTCACGAACTGGAAACGGCCGCCCAGACTGAGCGCGATCGTGCTGCAGAGCTCGAGAAATCGCTGAATGACATGCAGCAATCCGCCGCCGCGAGCGATGAACAACACACTGCTGTCATCGCTGAATTGGAAGGCACTCGATCGCGACTCGGAGAGATCGAAGCTGAACTCACCACCGAACGCGATCAACGACAAGCACTCGAGGCCCAAGCTGCCGAGCTGAGCAGCGAAGTTTCCACAATCAAGGAGCGTCTCGACGGAGCTGAAAGCACGAGCCAATCGTTGCGCGATGAGCTGGCGGAAGCGCGCAAGTCAGGCTCAGAACTTGCCACTGAGAACCAGACACTGTCAGAGCAACTAACAGAACGCGACCAGCAGATCAAAGATAGCCATCTGAAACTGCAAGGCATTCAGAAATACCGAGACGAGATCACGACGCTTTCCAATTACATCGATAATCGTAAAGTGCACTGGCGAGCAATGGAGTCACAGGCTGACGAGAGAGAGGCTCGCGTCAAAGCCCTGGAAGCCGAAGTAGGCCAGACTGCCGAGCTGCGCAAGAAGCTGCTCGAATACGGCGACAAGATCAAGGGCTTTGAAGATATCGCGCGGCAATGCACGATGAATATGTCGCCGCCAGAGCTCGAAGCTGAGATCCGGCGGTTTGACGCCCAACTGCACACTGCAAAGGCGGAACTCACCGCAGCCAGGACTGAGCTAGAACAAGCACAAGCGCTGCTGAAAACACAAAATGAAGCCGTCAATAAGCATGAGTCGGACATTTCGGCGCTGAACAGCGAACTTGCCGACACCAAGGAAAAACTCGCTGAGAGATCCAGCTTAGTCAAGAGCAAATCCAACGAACTAAGCAGTGTTTCTCGGTCACTCAAGAAATCAGACAAGCAAGTCAAGACTCTGCAGTCGAAGCTCGAGAATGCAACCAACGAAGTCAGGGAAAAACAAGAAGCCCTCAAGGAAGCACAGAAGCAAGCCGGGGCAGCCGCGGAACGCATTGCCGAACTGGAGACACAGTCGCAGAAACACGCAGAAGCACTCGAGCAGCGCGAGCTGGATTTGAAGGAAGCGCAAGCCCTGCTGCATGACGCCAAGGGTTTGATTGCCAACCAGGAAGATTCGCTCAACCGCAATAAGGAACGAATCGAAAAGAAGACCAGCGAACTGGAAGACGCTCACGTCGTCATCGACGATCAAGCTCTGCGCATCCAGGCTCTCGAGAAGGAAACAGAAGCAAACTCTGCAGCCACCGCGGCTGTGCAAGATGAACTCGCCCAAGCTCAGCTGGATTTAGAGGCTGCTCAGGCCGAAATCGAGCCCCTTAGAGAGCAGCTTCTCGAACTTGAGTCAGCAGCTGAAAAACACGCGAAAGAGCTGGCGACGCTCAAGGCCTCGCTTGACGAAAGCGAAGCGGCGGCAGCTAGCGCGCACAGCGCTTTGGAAGCGGCAAAAGGCGCTGCGGACGAAGCCCGTGCCCAACTCGATAAGAAGCAGGAGGAACTCACGGAATTGCACGGCACGCTGGCAGAGCAAGAGCAATCACTTGCAAATCAAACGGCCAAGATAGACGAGCTTGAAGACGCAATAAACTCGCAAGAAGACTCCGCGGAATTGGAGCGGGAACTCGGCGAACTGCGCGAAAACTACGAAGATCTGCAGGCACAGCTGGATCAAGCCAAGGCAGACGCGCAACAAGCGCAACAGCACCGCGACGACTTAGCGGCCGCAAAGCACGAGCACGAAAGTGCGCTCGCGGAGGCGCAAGCAGAAGTCGAAAACCTGCAAGCGACGCTTGTTGATCGAGACAAAGAACTGGAAGAGCAGCTCGAAAAGATCATTCACGACGATGGAACTGGCGAGCGTCACGTCGACTTCGATTCAACCGAGTCGTTCGAGCAGCGCAGCGAATTCGATGAATTCACCGATGCTGTAGAAGAGTCCAGGCCCGTACCGACGCTAATCTGCTTCACCAGTGACAAACCCCGTCAGTACGAACTGCGCAAGAGATCGGTCACGATCGGACGCGGTTCAGAATGCGAAATTCAGCTGCTGACGCATTTCGTCAGTCGCGAACATGCGCGTTTATACAATCGCGACGGTGTCGTGACGATCGAAGATTTGGGTAGCAAGAACGGCATCTTCGTAAATTCCATACGCGTCGAGAGTCAGATGCTGCAGCATGGAGATTGGGTCACCGTCGGTGAGACTCAGTTCCGCTTCGTTAGCGCAGCCAGCTAGGCGGAATGGCCCAAAGCTCTGCAGCGCAGTCGCTGAGCGCGTTGGCCGCGCTGGCGTGGCATAATGATGTCGACAATTTACGTATGTCGGGACTATGCCGAAACCATTCCGCTGGAAGAAAGAATTAGTGCTGTTAGTCGCTTTGCTCGCATTTGGCGCCGTGATACTGCCATTTTGTATTTACTTTGTGGGCCAACAAGTTATCGGTGAATATGCGCCTGAGGCAGGTGCAGGGGATCTGTTGCGGAGCGTATGGGCTGCAGCAGGAGAACGCTCGCCAGCTGCTTGGATTCTCATCGCTAGCCCCTATATCGTTATCAGCCTGCTGCGCGTGGCCGGACGCAGTTGGCGCGCACACCGGCTGGAATCCGACTGATTCTTCAAGTTGACGGCAAAGAGTTGGCTCAAAGCCGTGATTAGCTTCAGTTTTTCGACTCCTGGGCTTGATTCAGCCGCTCAAGGATCGGAAACTTGGAGGATTGCCTGGATGGGCATGTTTACCGTGTATCTCAAGGAGTTGCTGTGAGAGCCATAGCTTTGAAATCGATCGCTGCCATTGCGCTTTATGCCGTTGTTCTCAGCGCTCGCGCAGATCTCGAACCGCTGCCGGATCTGGCGCTGGAAGATCAGCACCGCACCATCAGCCGCAATGTATCAAAGCTAGTTGAGCAGTATCACTACTCGCAACCGAAATTAGACAATTCGCTGTCGTCAGCGATTTTTGACCGCTATCTCGACTCCTTGGACGGCAACCGAATCTACTTTCTTGCCAGCGACGTAGCGTCAATTGGTCGCTACCGCTACCAGTTCGACGACCGCACGAAAAGCGGCGACCTGGAACCCGCGTTTGAGTTATTCAATTTGTTTCGCGAACGTGTGCGAGAACGCATCGAATTTTCGTTAGCGCTGTTAGACACACCGCCAGATTTCACGATCGACGAAACTTATCAACCTGATCGCAGCAAACTGCCGTGGCCAGCAACCAGCGAAGCAATGAATGAGATATGGCGCAAGCGAGTCAAGTATGACGCCATGAACCTGATGCTAAACGAAGAAACGTGGGAAGAAGCGGCAGAAACGCTCAGAGAACGCTTCGAAAACGTTTATGAAAGTATCAGTGACTTGCGCCCTACCGATGTATTCGAAACTTACATGAACGCGGTTGCTCATACCATTGATCCCCATTCAAGCTACCTTTCTCCGCGACAAAGCGAAGAATATCGAATTCAAATGAGCCTCTCATACGATGGAATCGGCGCACGCTTATCCGTTGCAGACGACATGGTCACCGTCGTGGAAATCATCCCGGGTGGCCCAGCTGAAATCGATGGAAGATTAAAACCGGAAGACCGCATCACCGGTGTCGGCGAAGGCCCCGAAGGCGAATTCACCGACGTAGTCGGCTGGCGAATCGATGACGTTGTCGACCGCATCCGCGGCCCGGGCGGCACGATCATTCGCTTGCGGATTCTTCCAGGAGGCGCCGCACCCGGCTCGCCGCAAACCGTTCTCGCGCTGACACGGGACAAGATCAAACTCGAAGAGCAAGCCGCTCAGAGCCAGTTGATTGAAATCGATCTCGAGGGCCAAAATTATCGTATTGGCGTCATTGACGTACCAAGCTTCTACCAGGACTTCGCGGCTCGCAGTCGCGGTGACGAAAACTATACCAGCACGTCTCGCGACGTAGCGCGGCTTATTCGGGAGCTCGAAGTTGAAGGTATCGATGGGCTCGTCATGGACCTGCGCCAAAATGGTGGTGGCCATCTGACTGAGGCCACCGAATTGAGCGGCCTATTTATCGACCAAGGGCCCGTTGTTCAGCTGCGCGAAACGCCGGGCAACGTGCAGGTACTAGACGATCCGAATCCAGATGCCGTTTATGACGGCCCGATGGTGGTGCTGGTGGATCGCTTCAGTGCCAGCGCCTCTGAGATCTTTGCTGCCGCCATTCAGGACTATAAACGCGGCGTCATAATCGGCCAGCAAACCTTTGGCAAGGGCTCGGTACAAAATCTCTTCGATCTAGACCGCTACATTCGCGGCTCGAACAACGGCCAGTTAACGCTAACCACTGGAAAGTACTATCGAATAACCGGCGAGAGCACACAACACCGCGGTGTTATGCCAGATGTCGAACTTCCATCCTTTGTCGACCCGGAACGCGTCGGCGAAAGCACGCGGGACACCGCGCTGCCGTGGGATCGAATCCAGCCAACACGGTTTTCGCAATGGCCTTCGCTAAATGACGATATCAACTTCCTGCGAGAAGAACAGTCAGCGCAGTCCTCGTTGGATCCTGACTTTGAATTCTTGCTCCAGGATGTTGCAGCCGTCGAAGAAACTCGAAATCGCGAAGTCTTTTCGCTCAATCTGGCGCAGCGACAAGCTGAGCTTGATCAAGCTGAAGCAGGTCGTTTGCAGCGCGAAAACACCCGCCGGGCAGCCCAAAATCTCGAGCCCATAGCAGGCTTCGAAGATCTAGATGCATCCACTGTGGCTTCGGCTGCCGAGATACTGCTACACCAGGCAACTCGCCTGGTCGCCGAAATGGCTGAACGAAAATCGCCCAGACAAGTTTTATCTGGGGTGGAGCCACCGGCCGCAGAGGTCAGCGTGCAGTAGCATTGACTCCATCCGCAGCGTTGTATCGTCAAGGGTCGTGAGCAGAACGGCTCCGCAATAAGCGCGAGCTGTCGTCTAACGGAAATACCGGCGTAGATCCCAGTAGTCGTCCGAGACGACATTAACGCTGAGCGGCGCATCTGAACTGCGGCGACCTTCGCCCTCCAAGCTCGGCGACGGCATAATTATTTGTGTCGAAAAGGAACTTGGAGCGGCATCGGAATCGTTACTGTACTTGAGCTCTTTCGAGAGCATTGCCGCGCGCTTCTTTACAAAGTCCGCAAGCCTGCCCTCTTCTTTCAGGTCCGCAATTCTCGTACGAATGTTCTCAACCATTCGATCACATTCGCGACGATCGCCAAATCTCATGTCGGCAACGGTTTTTGTCATCGCGTCGCGGGCAAGAACCGCGAGATTGTTGGCTGAAAAGTGAACGACGAGATGCTGTGCCAGCGCAAGGATTGCCGTATTTATAACGCGCCTGCTGTCTATTGAAAGATCGTCCACTTCTGGCAGCGGCTCGCCTTCTATCTTCTCGTCAAGCTCTTCGAGCTCACTCAGTTGCTCGCTCAGCTCCGACTCAGTAGCTTTCAAAGACTCGATCTGCGCACGCAAGGCACGACCGCGAAATAACTTTATTATGGGACTGAGCTCCCCTAACGAAGCCTCGAGCGCTTGTATCTGCGTATTTGCAGTTTCGCGCTCCTCAGCAAGTGCCGTACGATTGTCGCGGATTGCTGCCAGGCGCCGTTGTCGTTTTGCGCGCGCGGCATCTTGAAGCAAGCCCTTCTCACGTTTCAGGCGCTGCAACTCCAGTTCTGCCGAAAACTGTTCGAGTTTTTGCGACGAAACACGCCAGACATTACGCAGCTGGAAATAGACCATCGCATTCGCCGCTGCAATTGGATTAACCAGTAGGCGCTCGAGGCCGTCCAGTTGTTCCTTAGCGCGTAAGATTGCGCTTTCCTGGTCTTTGAGTCGATCGAGCAGCTCGTAACGCTCTTTCTTGAGGTTTTTGAGTTCACGCTTGACGCCCGCACGGTTCCAATACAGCTTCAATAGCTGTTCATTACGGTCGCCGTTTTGTTTTGCGTGCAGTGCCACCATACCGGTCCGTCAGACTGCTCAAATGAGCGGGTTAACGCGCGGAATATAGCGGTTTACGAACAGATGTACCGTGAATCAGAGCAAAGATTACGTAAAATGGTGGCCCACTTCAGTCAGATAGTCGAGCCATTTGTTGAGCATCATGTTGCGGCGCCAGCGACGATCGAGCTCGGCCTCATGAGAAAGTGCTAGTTCCTGCAGCTTGCGGTGCCGGTGATGTGCAGCTACAGAAACGGTTTCGACAAGACGGGCGTCATGGTAAGCCTTCAGCGTGAGATCCGGATCTGCGATATTTGGCCGGTCGGTGTCGGCATCGGGTCCGGCATCCGGGTCTGCGAACCAGTAAGTCAGTTTAATGGTCGTGGTATAGCGCTCGACAATCATAACGCTGAGATGCAAGTCACAATCACCGGAAACTCTCGATACACAATCACGCACATTGACTAGAGAACCGGCAACGATTTGCTGCAGTCGCAAATAGTTACTTTCATACAAAGTCATCAGCCCAGCGAAGCTGCCGGGCCGATATATGCATTGAGGCACTAATACGCTATCTGCGATCACAATATACAAACTGTCCTAAGTGTTTCATCAGCATGCCACAATGCGGCACAGCGAACCAAGACTTGATTCCTAGTATCTTATACGCGTATACGACCTTCCAAGCCCGTGTCATTGAGAATTTTCGCGGCAATTTCTTCGATCGAATACGAAGTTGTATCCTGGCTTGGAATTCCATAGCGCTGGTACAAGGCCTCGGCAGCACGTAGCTCGAAGCTAACCTGTTGAGGTGTTGAATACTCACCTTTCGAGCGTCGCTCAAGACGAATCTCATGCAGCCGCTCAGGTGATATTGTAAGCCCGTAAAGTTTTTCCCGATATGGCTGCAGTAAGCGTGGCAACTGTCCGCTCTCGAGTTCGTCGGTTGTCAGCGGATAGTTAGCGACAAAAATCGCATGCTGCAAGGCCAGGTAAAGGCACGTCGGCGTCTTACCAGACCTCGACACGCCTAGCAGAATAACGTCAGCATCATCGTAATAACGCACGCCGTTGCCGTCATCTGCAGCGATAGCGAAGTCTGTGGCCGCAATTCGTAGCTCGTAACTGCTGTCTTGAGCACGTCCATGTCCGCGGCCGAATTCGTGAACAGAGGCAACTCCAAGCTCAAGCTCCAGCGGCCCGAGAAAGGCCTCAAAGAAGTCCAATACCAATGCCGGCACACCCAGCAATTGGGCTCTAACATCGTCTTGAACCAGACTCGTGAATACGATCGGCTGCTCCCCTTCGGCGGCCGCTTTCTCCGCAATCAGTGAAGCGAGCTTTTTTGCCTTGTCAACGCTATCCACAAATGGCACAGTCACAACGTCAAAATCAAATCCGTCAAATTGCGACAGAAGACTTTGCCCCAACGCCTCGACTGTGACGCCTGTTTGGTCAGAAACAAGAAAGACAGTTCGTTTTTTCAACCGACTCTTCCGTAAGAACCCAAGCCGCAATAAAGTAAGAGGAATCCCAGTTGTCAGAATACATTGTTTCATTATCCGAGTGCGGCATGGCAGATGTGGGTCACGTCGGCGGGAAAAATGCCTCTCTCGGCGAGATGATCTCCAACCTATCCAATTTGGGTATCTCGGTTCCCGGCGGGTTTGCGACAACAGCTGACGCCTTTCGCTATTTCCTGAACGTCAACTCGCTCGATGAGAAAATCAACAATCTGCTCAAAGACCTGGACATCGAGGACGTAGATGCGCTTACTCGGGTGGGCGCGGAAATTCGAGGCATAGTCAAGAACGCGCCGTTTCCAGACGATCTTCGCAACGCTGTAGCAGAGCAATGGGCTGCGGTTTGCGATGGTGCCGAAGTAGCCTTCGCCGTGCGCTCATCAGCCACGGCTGAGGATCTGCCGGATGCATCATTTGCCGGACAGCAGGAAACGCTGCTCAACGTAACCGGCATCGACAACATCGTGGCTGCAATTCACGAGGTTTATGCGTCCCTGTATAACGACCGAGCGATCGCATATCGCGTGCATCAGTCATTTGATCACAGCGAAGTTGCGCTTTCGGTGGGCGTGCAGCGCATGATCCGTAGCGACCTTGGTGCATCTGGAGTGCTGTTTACACTCGACACAGAATCCGGGTTCGATGATGTCGTATTCATCACTTCTTCATACGGCTTGGGCGAGGCAATCGTTCAAGGCGCTGTAAATCCGGACGAGTTTTACGTTTATAAACCCGCACTGCGCGACGGTAAACGCTCGATACTGCGCCGGAACATCGGCTCTAAGAAGACCCAGCTTATCTATGCTTCTGACGCAGAAAAGCGGGTTGAATGGGCAGACGTCGATCCAAGTCGCAGCAATGAATTTTCGCTGTCAGACGAAGAAGTCACGCAACTAGCGCGGCAGGCTTTGGTCATCGAAGAGCACTACGGCCGACCAATGGACATCGAATGGGGCAAGGACGGCACGGATGGCAAACTGTACATCCTGCAAGCTCGGCCTGAAACGGTACAGAGCAACTCCGGTCAGACTCAAATTCAATTCTCGCTCAAGGAATCGGGGCCTGTATTAACTCGTGGCCGCAGCATTGGCCAACGCGTTGGCAGCGGTGCCGCCCGAATAATTGAAAACGCGAAATCTATGAACTTGCTCCAGCCCGGCGAAGTACTGGTTACGGACATGACAGACCCAGACTGGGAACCCGTCATGAAACGCGCGTCAGCCATTGTTACCAATCGCGGTGGACGCACTTGTCATGCTGCGATCATCGCGCGTGAACTCGGTATTCCTGCAGTGGTGGGATGCGGCGATGCAACGGACTCAGTACCCGACAAGACGATCGTAACGGTATCTTGCGCCGAAGGTGATGAAGGCCTCGTTTACGAGGGTGCCCTCGCCTACGAAGAAACCGAGACTCACCTAGACGCGCTGCCTGAACTGCCGGTCAAGATCATGATGAACGTTGGCAACCCGGACCGGGCTTTCGCTTTTGCAAGCTTGCCGAATCGGGGCGTCGGGCTTGCTAGGCTCGAATTCATTATTAATCGAATGATTGGTGTTCACCCGCGCGCGATTCTTGAATACGCGCAACAGGATGCAGCGACACGCAAACTGATAGATATGCAAATGCACGGCTTTTCCGACCCGCGTGAGTTTTTTGTCAGCAAATTGGCAGAAGGCGTGGCAACGATTGCGGCCGCCTTTGCTCCAGAACCGGTTATCGTTCGCATGTCTGACTTCAAATCCAACGAATATGCGAACCTAATCGGCGGCCAACGCTACGAACCGATCGAAGAAAACCCCATGCTGGGATTCCGCGGCGCATCTCGGTATCTCGACGCAGAGTTCGCAGAGTGTTTCAAATTG
>JAHEEO010000266.1 GCA_024640665.1 Rhodospirillales bacterium
CTTCGTTGATGATCGAATTATCGATCTTTCTTACGCGGCTGCGTTGGAGTTGGATATGGTTCGCGCTGGCACGGCGCCTGTGTTCGTGCGCGCGCTCGGTGCGCCGGCAACCATGCCGGTTGTCGCTAGCTTGCCCAATTCGGCTGCCGTGACGCCGATTCCCTCGGTGGTGCCAAGAGCCGTTTCGGATAACAGAGCCACGAGCCTGAGGCCGGAACCCCGCGTCTTTGTGCAACTCGGTGCCTTTTCCGAGTTGGAGAATGCGGTTCGAATGGCAGGTCAGTTGGTGCGCGCCGGTTTCAGCGATGCGGCTGTTGCGACACAGAGCCAAGATGTGGGGACACTCCACCGCGTGCGTCTCGGTCCGCTGGAAAATGAAGACGCTTTTATTTCCGTTCATTCCAAACTGCAAGAAGCTGGATACTCGGATGCGCAGCTCGTAGTCGAGTAGCCTAAGAAATGAACAATAATTGGAGATTTTGTATGCGATCGTGCCTGCTCGCCTGCGTATTAGTCATTGTAGGTGTCGGTCAAGCGCAAGAAGTGCCGATTCCAGCACCACCGCAGATAGGTGCAAGCGGCTACATTCTGATGGATTTTACGACGGGCGAGTTGCTTGCAGAGTCGAATTCTGACGAGCGGCTGGAGCCAGCGAGCCTGACCAAGCTGATGACCGGCTATGTCGTATTCAAGGCACTCGATGATGAGCTCATTAGCTTGAGCGACGAAGTATATGTCAGCGAGAAAGCTTGGCGAACGGGCGGTTCGCGCATGTATATCGAAGTGGATACACATGTATCCGTAGAAGATCTAATCCGCGGAATGATTATTCAGTCAGGCAATGATGCAAGCGTCGCGTTAGCCGAGCACGTCGCCGGGTCAGAAGACTCGTTTGTCGACTTGATGAATCAATATGCGTCCGCTTTGGGCATGCGAAATACTTCATATCGAAATAGTACGGGCCTGCCCGACGACGATCATTTCAGCACTGCCAGGGATTCCGCCATTATCGCACGCGCCATCATTAGCGAGTTTCCGCACTATTACGGTTGGTATTCGGAGCGAGAGTTTATGTATAACGACATAAAGCAGCCTAATCGTAATAATCTGCTTTGGCGCGATTCAACCGTTGATGGACTCAAGACCGGGTATACCGAAGCGGCTGGTTATTGCCTGGTCAGTTCCGCGGAGCGAGATGGAATGCGATTGATCTCCGTTGTCATGGGCACAGCGAGCACCGATGCGCGTTTGGACACCAGTCAGGCTTTGCTCAACTACGGATTTCGATTCTACGAGACGCGCAAACTGTTTTCAAAAGGCGACGAAGTTACTCAGGCCCGCGTTTGGAAGGGCGCAGTCGAGACTGTGTCGTTGGGCGTTGCCAACGACGTGTTTGTCACTGCGCGCCGCGGCAATAATGATGCGCTGAGTGCTAGTGCCGACGTGCAGACTGCATTGCTGGCACCGCTTGCCATGAATGAAGCTGTTGGTACGGTCAGTGTTCTAGATGGTGATGAAGTCAAATTCAGCATGCCATTGGTGACACTTGAGCCCGTGCTTGCGGGCAGCCTTTGGAGTCGTATGCTGGACGAAGTGTCGCTCTGGTTTGAGTAAACTCGGTTTTGCCGTGAGTGACGAGCAGCTCTTAACATTTCCTTGCGATTTACCAATCAAGGTATTCGGCCGTAATCAGCCTGATTTTCGATCCATCGCTTTTTCGATTGTAAAATCCCACGTCGCGACTCTTGAAGAGCAGCATATAAGTTCCCAGGTGAGCAAAGCAGGCCGCTACATGAGCTTGACCATCAACATCCGTGCGGAAAGTCGAGCGCAGGTTGACGCCGTTTATACGGAGTTGTCGGCTAACGATGCCGTCCTGATGGTCCTGTGAGTTCATTTGTTGCGCGAGATTTGGGGCGACAAACATTCAGGTCGGTCTTGGCCGATATGCAGCAATTTACCGATACGCGAAACGCCTCAACGCCGGACGAAGTATGGTTCGTTGAGCACGATCCAGTCTATACGCTGGGGTTGAATGGCGACACGGCTCACATTCATTCCTCTGGCGATATCGAGGTCGTGCCAACGGATCGAGGCGGCCAGGTTACTTATCATGGTCCTGGTCAGCTGGTTGCCTATATCTTGTTCGACGTGAAGCGATTGGGTATTTCTATCCGCCCACTGGTAATGCTGCTCGAGCAAGCTGTCATAGATGCGGTTGCCGACTATGGCGTTTTGGCGCATGGTCGCCGTGACGCGCCTGGTGTATACGTCGAGGATCGCAAGCTGGGCGCAATTGGCTTACGGATTCGGCGCGGGTGTACCTATCACGGTATCGCGGTCAACGTGAATATGGACCTTCGGCCGTTTTCGCAGATAAATCCCTGCGGCATGGCGGGTTTGCTGGTGACCCAGCTTGCGGAAGAATGCGCAGTCAGTTCAGTTGCGCAGTTTCGTCGAGATTTGCTGCAGTCGTTGCGCAGGCTTATGGCAGACTACTTGCCGGTAGCTGAGTCATAGCCATAGGGTGCATCTGCCGCCAAGAAATCGTATTTGCGTTTCCAGCGATCGACTGCTTCATTCAGGGTTGCGATAGTGCCTTCGTATTCTTTTAACCGGGCACCCATCTTCTTGAGCGCAATTTCTTTTTCTTCCGATTTTTGTCGGTCTAAAGATTCCACATCGCCTTGCTTCGCAGCCCGAAGTTGCTCATTCTCAGCTTTAAGCGCCGCAACGATCTTGCTTTGCTCGTCGAGCTGATTGGCTAGTGCTCGAACTTCAATGTCGCGCTTGCGCAATTGCGCGGCTGTCTTTTGATGTTCATCAATGTCTTTTTGCAGCGTGCCAATGAAAGTGTTCTTCGTCGCAATATCGTCAGAAAGGCGCTCGAGTTCTGAGCTTTTGGCCCGAGCTTCATTTTCGGCCATTCTTGCGCGCTTCAAGTCGGCTTCGAGGTTCTCGATGACTTCTGCTTGAGCTGCCAGCTGATTGTGCAGCTGCCTGGATTCCTCGGAGCTGGCTGCAGTAGCGGCCGCTGATTCGGCTGACTCATCTGGTGCCGCGGCATCTGCGATACGCTTAGCGCTGTGTGATTGACTTAGTTGCTCGCGGGCTTCGCTGAGCGAGTTTTGCAATACTTCCACGCGCCGCAATAGTTCTTGCTGTCTTTGGTCGGCATTGGCCTTGTATCTGCGCAGGCTGTCCAAGCCGGCTTTTAGCGTATTGCTGGATTTCTGTTTGGTGCGAATCGTTTTGATTAAATTGGTGATTAAGCCTTTGCGGCGACGAACGAGCTTCTGGAAATGCAGTGCATTACCTAGTTTCCATTTGGCTTCTTCGTAACGCTCTTCCATTTCTTCGAGCTTCTCAGTCGTGCGCGTCAGGTCTTCTCTCGCGGTGTTGGCAATTTCATTGAGATTGTCTGAACGCAACCTTTCTTGACTGAGATCTTGTTCCAGCGTGGATATTTGTTCCTTGCTTTCGTTTACCTTGGCTTCTAGATCACGCAATCGTCCTTCATGCTGTGAGTGCACGGCGCTGATTGTCTGTTCATGCAGCTTCTCGGCTTGAGATTCTGCGTGTTCGACTAATTGTTTGTAATGCGCTTCAGAATCGCTGCGCTCCTGATG
>JAHEEO010000071.1 GCA_024640665.1 Rhodospirillales bacterium
ATATTGCTTTGATTCTACTCCATTGAAATATCGAATTGGCTGTGTCGGTAACGCACGTCGAAAGCAGTCAAGCAGATTCTGTACTTAAAGTTGCTCCGGAAGACGCGTCGGCCGATGCAGTTTGCCGTTTTTCTTTCAGAACGCTGTTTCAGGAGCAGAAACGCGCTGAATTGGGGTGCCTGCCGGACATTGTGCAGCTCATGGTAGACAATCTTGACGCTTGGTGGCGCATGCTGATGGCATCGATCTCGCGGAGAAGTCCGAGTCTTATTTCCGCCAATCCCTCAACTGATGGTAAAATTTCGGCCTTTCTCGGCCAGCGATCAATGCAAATAAGCGGCTGGAACATCAATAGAACGGCAGTTTGGGTTCGCCATTTCCGGTCGAAACCACGTTTAGCTGTCCGCAGTTTCCGGCGAAACGCAGTTGGTGAAACGCGGTTAAGGATATATTTTAGGAGTAAGTCATGCATATTTTCATCTCTGCGGCCGACATCGCGCCATCGCCGGCATTTCCAGAACATAGTTCCGGCTATCGGCGGTTCTCATTGTCCGACCGTTCTATCGGTGCCGTGCATTCGGGCTGGGGTATGTGCGAACTTGATGCTGATGGGCATGTCGATTCGCATCTGCAGTCATTCGAAAAGAGCTTTTATGTGTTGTCGGGTAATCCGGTGCTGATACTCGACGGTCGAGGTTATCGTCTTTCGCCGGGTGCATGCGGGCTCATCCCAGTTGGCATGAAGCAGGCTTGGTTAGGGCCAGAAACCGGCACTGCCAGCTGGATCGACATGAACACGCCGGTTCCCAAAGGCGAGAATTTTGCCGATGACACGTATTTCCTCGGCCCGCCGCCGAAGGTCGTTATCGGAGATCTCGATATTCGCGACCCGTCGTCGCGGCATCTCTTCCGTATGGCAGATGACGACATCAAAGTCGACGCGCTGCGCACAGGTTTAAAGAAGGATGCGCCGAAGGTCTCGGCAAGTATGGCTACGGCGCTACTGGTCTACAGTGGCATCTCGCTCAAGATGCTCGTTGATCAGCGCCTCGATGCCGCCCTGCATACGATGTTCATGGTCGAGTACGAACCCGGTGGCAATGCGCATCCGCATGATCATCCGTTGGAAGAGGCCTACTACATTGTGGATGGTGAGGTCGAAGCCTGGGCTGACGACGACAAGTATCTGATGAAAGCTGGCGATTTTCTGTGGGCCGGTGTGGGTTGCACGCACGCTTTCTATAACCGCAGCGACACAACAGTTCGCTGGCTCGAAACTCAGTCGCCGCAGCCGCCCGAACGTCACTCCTACCGCTTCGCACGCGACTGGGAGTACTTTGCCGAGCAATTAAAGAAGGAAACCGCCTGATGAGTGAAAAACTAGACGCAAAGGTATTGATCGTCGGCGGCACTGGCGGGATCGGCCGCGCATTGGCCGAGCGTTACGCTTCGCTGGGTAGCGAAGTTGTGATCACCAGTCGCGATGCAGGCAAAGCCGCGTCGATCGCCGCCGAAATCGGTCCGAATGTCCGGGGCATCGCGCTCGACATCGCAGAACCTGAAGGGATCGCCGGAATGCTGGCCGACGTGGGCCAGATTGACCGGCTCCTGATCGTCGCAATTGAGCGTGATTCGAACACGGTGCGGAACTACGACATCGCTAAGGCGCGCAGGGCCGTGACCGTCAAGCTCGTCGGTTATACCGAAGTCGTCCACGCTATGCTCGATCGTATGAGTGAAAGGGCATCGGTTGTCATATTCGGTGGTCTGGCCGGCGAACGCCCGTATCCTGGCTCGACGACGGTTACGATGGTTAACGGCGCCGTGCGGAGCATGATCAAAACAATGGCTGTCGAGCTCGCACCGATCCGCTTTAATGCGATCCATCCGGGAATTATCGGTGATACACCGGCCTGGGCCGACAAGCCGGAAGCGCTGGCAGAGGTGGCCGCGCGCACGCCTGGAGGCCGGCTCGCGACAACTGCGGATGTGGTTGACGCGGTAAAATTCCTGTTCAACAACAGAGGTGTCAATGGCGTCAACCTCACCATCGACGGCGGCTGGATGCTGCAATAGCTGCAGCTGGAACACTGCGTCAAAAGACTTCAGCTAGTTACTTACTTACGACAGAGGACAGTCATGAATTCTATTAAGACGAGATTACGTGTATTGGGTGTTTTGTTAATCGGCTCAAGCACAGCTGCGTTCGCAGTGGACTCAGGGTTCATGGCCGCCTTGCAGTCTGATGCACGCCCGGCAGAGGCCAAAGCCCGCGATGGCATTCGTCGCCCGGCTCAGGTGATGGAATTGCTGGGCGTTGAGTCTGGTATGACCGTGGTTGATATAGAGGCACTGGGTGGGTGGTATACGGAAGTGCTCTCTGCGGCCGTTGGACCCAGCGGTCGAGTGATTGCGCAGGTTGGACCAAGAGGATTACAACAAGACGACGGCGCGCCATCACGTGCGCAAGGGCAGCGGCTCGGCAATGTCGAAGTGGTATTCGAGGACTTATCGAGCCTTGATGACAATTCTGCCGACGCAGCGGTAACTGCGCTGAATTTGCACGACTACTTTATTTTCTTTGGTGGTGACGAAGGCGTCGCCGGCTACTTGGAATCTATTTACAACGTGTTAAAGCCCAATGGGCGGGCTGCCATCATCGATCACGAAGGCAGCGAAGGCATGAACAATAATGAATTGCATCGAATTCCTGCCGCCTATGCGAAGCGCATGATCGAGCAAGCGGGTTTTGAAATAGTCGTCGAGTCAGATCTGCTTCACACTAATGCAGATGATCATTCACTTTCGATTAGAGATCCGTCACTTGGCCGCAATACGGATCGCTTTTTGTTCATCGTGAGGAAACCATAAGGACATACTGCTTAAATACCCGGGTGTATGCTGTGTGTGATCGGCCTCAGTTTGTGGCGCACATAAGCTCAACAGTTAGGAGAGCAGCATGAAAACGATAGACCCTAAAAAACGCGTTTTATCTGACAACGGCTATATGACTGATCGGCGCAGCCTGCTGAAGAGCGCAGTTTCTGGGTTCTCTGCCGGCTTGCTGGGCGCACCTATTGCCGCCTATGCTCAGAATGGCCGTGCGGTTGACGCGCCCGAGAACATCCGCGCATTTCACCAGTCGCACCAACTCAAGCCACTGCCGTTTGCAGCATCTAGTCTGGAAGGCCTTTCAGCGCGGTTGATCGAGTCGCATTGGTCAAACAACTATGGTGGTTCTGTGCGTGCGCTCAACGAGACTAACCGACGCTTAGCAGCAGCGCTGGCTGACCCAGACTTGCCCGCCTTCACTTACAACGACTTGAAGCGCGAACATTTGATGCGCACGGGTTCAGTGGTTTTGCACGAACTGTATTTCGATAACTTAGGCGGCGGCGGACAAACATCCGCTGCACTGCGCAGTGCGCTAGCAAACGCTTTTGGGGATTTCTCGAGATGGGAATCCGAGTACAGACGAATTGCTGCGGGTCTCGGAGGAGGGGCTGGTTGGGTCGTACTCGGATACAATCGTCACTTTGGTGTGCTTGAAAACTATTGGATGGCCGATCACATGCATGCGCCTGTGCACACGGTCCCCTTACTCGTTATGGATATGTACGAGCATTCGTATCAAATGGATTACGGGGCCGCCACAGCACGCTACATTGATGCGTTTTTTGCCAACATCAATTGGGACACGGTGATGGGGCGGATCGAAGGGCTTGGCGTCTAAGTGCAGGCCGAGTAGTTAATCCTCGGTTTATTGGTGCCGTTGTCTGAGATTAACCCCGCCGTCGCGGCAGATAGCGACGGCGGGACTTCATATGCGAAAATTAGTCTCCGTTTAGAACTGCTGCGTTATTTTTCCCAATAAGGCTGCGGTTCTTGCTTGGCGTTCTTTAGGACATGACTGGTCGTTTCAGTTTCAGTCAATGTCACGATGCCGTCTTCCGCATCGATCTTAACCGCTGCTGCAACAGACATCGTTCCGGTGCCGATTCCATCGCCATCTAAATACAACTCGATGACGCTGTATTCAGGTTGGCTGTTACCGTCAGTGTCTGCGGCTTGCCAGGCCTTGTTGCCGTAAGAACCCACGGCCTTGTCCGTCACGAAAGTCACTCGTTGGTTGCCGTTGATTGTGGTGCGGTGGGCATACTTCACCGAATAGCCGACGCTGCTGTTACTTGGCCAAACGTAACCGAGTGTGGAAAAGTCAGATAGTGATTCTTGAATATCCGTAGCGCTCGACAATGCGGATAACACATCCTTGCGGGCGTCCGCGTCAGGCCACTCCAGCACTTCTATTCTGAGTGTGACTTCGCTGGGCGTCATGGCGGTCGTTGTTGCTGTGAATGTATCGGGTACGGCCCGCGCGTGAGTTTGAACACTGCTCAAGCCAAGCAGTAACCAGGCAAAAACCGTAGCTGGCGGGCTAGCGAAAATCCTTGCGGCCATAAAAACGCTTCGTTTCAGGTGTAAATCGAGTCTCATGATTTTCTCCCTCCTATGCGCAGATGAACAAACAGACTGCATTTTTATAGGTCGGCCGTATGAAATTTCAAGAGCTGAGCCCGAAAACGTGAAAAAATGCTTTATGTTTCTTGAAGATTTTTACGGGCTAACCCACTAAGCGAGAGTCTCTAATTAACGGCTAGGGCATCTAACGCTTCGTTAGAAAAAACTTGACAAGCGGATAGTCATAATGACAATATAGTTGTCATTATATCGAATTCCTTTGGTCTGCGACTATGCAAATGCTTGAATCTAGTGAGCCCAACAAAGAACCGTCTGCGTCAATCCGTTGGTGGACTCGGGATGAATAAGTCCCAACAAGAAGAGTTCTACGAGCTCGCATCTGCGGTACGCAGCCTGTTTCACAAACTTGGAGATGGCGTTGCAGCGCTGCACGAAGATTCAGCAGTCTCGGCGGGTATGCGTGCGGTGTTGGAAACCCTTGTCGACGGCGGTCCGCAAACTGTCCCGCATATGGCGCGCGTCCGGCCAGTTACGCGGCAGCATATTCAAGTCTTGGTCAACTCACTTATAGACGAAGGCTTAGTCGAATACATTGACAACCCAGCGCATAAGAAATCCAAGCTGGTTTGTGCCACCCAGAAAGGCGATCAACTGTTTCACGCGATGCGCAATCGAGAGACGCATGCGCTTAGGTCATTAGCCGTCGAGCCGTCATCACAGGACTTGGTCGCAGCGACCACCGTGCTCAAGAACTTGATATCGGCCTTCGAAGGTCAACAGTGGCAATCCATTATTGCCAGGCATGCTTCTACTAACGAGGAGAAATGATATGAATTCAGGCAAAGAGCCAAGAACAGGAATTAGCATCCATCGCTATGCAAGCGGGGCCGCGAAAGCCGTAGCCATCACTTTGTTTCTTTCAGTGCTGGTGCTAGTGGCATGGAACATGTTTGCACCAGATCTATTCGATTTGCCGCGAGCCCAGTTTAAACAATCGCTAGGTATCGTTGTCTTCGTCAGCGTTTTCGTCTCTATGCGCGGCATTCCCAGGCGACATTCGGTTTTGAAATGAGCTTGGGATTTCACAGCACCACTTTTCTATGAGCAGGCACAATGCAAAACACGGCTAAGCGTTACGTCATCAGTCAATTCGCAAACCCACGAGGCCCAGTTGGTCTTCTGGCCGGCCTAATTATGGTTCGGAGGCCATCCAATCAACGTCGCAACCTCTGGACGCTTGAACTCATGGAGGTGGCCGCTGGAGATCGAATTTGGGAAATTGGCTATGGTCCTGGTTTCGCTTTGCAAAACCTGCTCAAGCGCAACAGCAAAATTCGAGTCGTCGGGATCGACCGTTCCAAAACGATGCACTGGATGGCCAAATTGCTCAATCATGTTGCCGTCAAGTCGGGTAGGGCGAAACTTCTTGTTGGTTCTATCGAAGAACTGGAAAAGAAGAGCGCTGTTCCGCTTGACGGCCCATTTTCAAAAATCTATTCGATCAACACTGCCATGTTCTGGAGAAAGCCCGTCGAGACTTTTTCGCTGCTTCGCTCACGCCTTTCGCCAGACGGGAAAATCTACATCACGTATCAACCCCGCATTGGGGGAAAGACGGATGCCGCTGCACTCGCGTCAGCAGCGAAAATAAAGGATCAAATGCTGGCAGCACGCTACTCTGATGTGCGTCTAGAGTTGTGTAAGGAACTTTCGCCAGTGGCGGTATGTTTGATTGGCTCTGTTTAGTATTGCTGATTGAGCGGGCTTATAATCGTATTGATTAGAAACCCCCACCGGTTCTGAATCCGCCACGTCCGCGAGATCTGCCTATGTTGCCAGGTCGACCGCTGCCCTTTGGCAGGCGAAACCCTTTGCCGCGTGTTTTGTTTTTGCCCTTTGCAGTGGGTGCGCCCGGCCAGTGCCATGTGGGGCGTCCGGTCGGCTTGCGGCCCATGCGACGGGCAATGCCGCCGCTGCCGAAGTCAGGCCAAGCGCCGGTCACGTCGTTGTAGCGTTGATGGCGACTCAGCGCGTCCCATAAAGAGCCGCCGGGCAATGTGCCTACGAGCACCTGTCGCATGAGCATCAGCAACAAATCACCGTTGTCGAAACCGCTGCGCAGATCGTCATAGCGGCGACTCTTGAATCTTTGTCGAACGTCAGTCAATTCCTGCATTCGCTTGAGAGTTTCGCGATGAATGTTGCGATGTTCATCGAGTTCGCTTTGCAGCCCTTGCTCTTCCCGCCTCAGAAGTCTCAATCGGTCGACAAGGTCATCATCTTCGAGCGTCATAGTCGCTCGCGCGATTCGCGTCAGATCATCAATGCTGCGATGTTTCATCGCCACTTCGAGGACTTCGAGGCATTTGCTCAAATAAGCGTCTTCGCCAGCTGCGAATTCTCCTTGAGTCGTTCGACGCTGCAGAATTTCACCTTCCAGTGCGGCGATGCGTTCGTCTAATTTATCTTGTCTATGTTCGGCATCCGTCAGTGCATCGAGCGCGCTGACGACGCCTCCTGCTTCCGCGGCTCTGGCTTCGAGGGCCTGCAGGGCCTCTAGTTCTGAATCGGCATGTGCTCGAACTGCAGCAGCATGCTGCTGCAGGCGTTTGGGTATTTCGAGAAGCAGCCAATAGTCTCGCCGAGCAGATTCAAATCGACATAGGCGCGCAACCCAACCATCAATCGCGCGAGTCAGTAGATTCGCTCGATACTCGCTGGTACCGAATTGTCGATTCCACAAGTAGCTGAATAGGGGGTCTGAATTATAGGGGGCGCTTTTTTCCCGGCTGTCCTCTGCGGCTACCGACGCTTTTTCCGCTGCGCCAACGGCGACGGCGTCGGCTGCTCTGGTTTGTTCAAGTTGTTGTTTGAAGTCCGGATCGTTTTCAAGGCGCTCTTGGGCGGCTGCTTCACGCTCCGCAAGCGCAGCTGCAGCTGCGTCCACCTCTTTGTGAAGCGACGTCCGAGTACTCTCGAGTTTATCGAGGCTCGTTTCGTATTCGGCAACATGCTTGTTGACTTCAGTGATGGCATCCTCACGTTGTGCCAGCAATTGACGCACTTGGCGTTCTGCTGAATCCAAACGTGCACCTACCTCGTCACTGGTAATTGAGTCCAATCGCAGAATTGCCAGTTGTTTCAAGACCTCAGAGCGCTGCAACTGGGTGCGCGCAATATGGCTGGACATCGCCTGTAATTCTCTGTCCAGTATGCCGAGCTGTTTGCGAAGCTCGCTCAATGTGCCATCGAGATGACCCAGGGTTTCGCGTCCTGACAACATGGCTTTACCAATCCGTTATCGTGCCGCCCGCAATGGGCACGTGATAATCGGGTGTGATTCGACCAGCCGGTTTGGTGCCAATCACATTCTCTTGAATGATCCCGTCGTCCAGTTTGTCTGCCGAAACCTGATCAAAAGTGTCTGCACTAACGCGTACGCCCCATTTCTGGACTAGGCGAGTTTGACCGTCTTCCTCGCTGGTCACTGGCAGCGTAAGTACCCGGCCCGTCGGAGCGACTGCCTCGACAATTAGGTAGTAGTTTCGTGCTGTGTCATTTACATCGGGCACACGCCAAACGCCTGATAGCTCGTTGGGTTGAGACACAATTCGTACTGAGTATATTTCCTGTATCCGCTGCAAGAGTGTCTGCAGGCTTGCGTGATCTGTTTCGGCGGCGGAGAAGTCTTCCGCGGCAAGCGCAAGCTGTGCGTGGGAGTTGATTTCGAGGGCTTGGTCCAGCGCCGCTGCATCCTCGGTTGAATTCACTATGCTGGAGTATGTGCGTTCAATGGCCTGTGGCAGCTGGGCCTCCAGGCGCTGCGTCGGCAGGTATGCCGTAAAGAACCAAAGTCCCAGCACGATAGTGGCGAACGTTCCGAAAATGCGAGCCCGTTTTCCCCAACGATGCCGGCTGACGTAGAGCTTCGCAAGTCGAACCGCGAAACTGCTTGGGGCAGGTGAGTAGCTGAAGCGTTCTTCTTCGAGGGCAGCGATACCAGCGTCCAAGGCATCGTCGGTCACGTCGATGCCCTGCGCCGTGTAAATTTCGCGCAGGCGCTGCTTCAGATTTGCCCGCCTTGCATCCGCATTGAGTTCGCGATCAACCAGAATTTGCCGATGTCTGACGGTATCGACTACATCCATCGCGACCATGACATCTTCAAGTCGGGCATCTGCATGCGAACCACCTGAATTCGCAGCAACCTCCGCAGTTGTCATCAATTAATGGCCGGTCAAAGGCCCGTGGGAGGCGGCAATGTATCGCCACGCTGGATTAGCAAGGCCATGCGCTGCTTGCCTTCTTCAACCGAAGCGCGAATGTCTTCGGCGTTCTTAGTAGATAATATCCGCATCTCGCGAATAATTTCAGAAGATCGGTCTTGAAAGTTGACGACCGAATTAACCAATTTCTGAACGGCATCTGCCCGAATCGTAGGACCGTAACCAGCGCGTATGGCCGCTTCTTGGACTTTGCCGCCAATATCCGCCAAATCTTCGAGGCTCTTGGATACGCCTTCTTTCATCGATTCGAGCGTTTTGGTGCTTTCATGCAGGCCAAACAGACCCGTAAATGAAGCCGACAGCGCCGTAAGTACTGTTTCGTTTGTGCCGAAGAACATGATGGCTTGCTTATACACGCGTTCTTTTGCGCTCGTGGTTTGGAGTAATCTGGCCATGACAAATTCGGAGGTGTTGTAGCTCACTGTAAGATTGTCAGAGAGGTCTTTCGCAATCTGGTAGCGATCTTCATCGTCTTGCAGAAGGCGGACTTTCTCATCCCGAGCGAGCTCTAGCTTGGCGCGATCTGCCAGGTTGTCTCCGGCATAACTCGTAACGGTTTCCATCGCCTTCCCAACCGCCGCTTTTGCTACTTCCCACTTGTTTTCGGCCGTCTTGAGCACATCCAGTGCAAGGATTTCGGCTTCCTTCAGCGCACCACGAAAATCTTGATATGCAGTTAGGATTTGGTGTTCGCGGTCGATTTGGTCTTTGGAGTCAGCGGCTACATCGAGATAAGTAGCTTTAATCTTGTCGAATCGCGTTGCAATGTCGCCGCGCGTTACTTTCATCCAGATATTGCTGATTCGCTCAAATGTGTCGATCTTTCCGTCTTCTATTTGTTCGACCATGCCTTTCGCATCTTCGCGAATGCTGTCGAAGGCATTGGTAATTTCTTCGTAGCGATTGCCTAACTTCATCGAGCTAACTTGTTCGCGAACAACTTCGTTAAACAGAGAGGCTTGATTGAGCGTGCGGGCGATCATTACAACTTTGCTTTCGTCGAGAACGGTAAGCCTGTTCAATAGGGCGACAATGGGTGCTTCGTCGGTTGTTTCGGGAACCAGCCCGAGATCTCGTAAATGGTTCATTGCGCGATCAAAGTAAGTCGCGGCTGCGTTAGTCATGACGGATTGCCCTCGTGTCTTATTGTGAGTTTTCAGGCTGATGCCTAGACCCGCAAACTAAGCTGCATTCGCGGTGCCGTCAAGCGTCTGACTTGCGAGCAAATGTAGAAGTAGCTTGTATCTCCTTGAATGATTGAGAGTCGGAGGAAGGCATGCGCCCGGAATAGTCGCGCCGACGAGCGCAAAGGTACGTATCCGTGGGCTTGTGCCGGGCGTGCCAATTCTGCATCGATTGACCCAAGTGCCTGGGTTCTATAACGTCCAATCTAAGTCACCTCATGGAGCTATCAGATGGTTCAGGTAAATCGATTTGCGGCCGCGGCTTTGATTCTTTCGTTTGGCATGTTTCCAGCTCTTGCACAGAGTCCATCGGCGAACATGAGCTTCTTTGTGACGAGTTTGAATCCGGGTAATGGCGGCAATCTCGGCGGATTGGACGGGGCAGACGCCTATTGCCATTCACTGGCAGATAACGTCGGCGCAGACGACAAGACTTGGCACGCTTATCTGAGCACGGATACGGTTGATGCCAGAGATCGCATTGGTGACGGCCCTTGGTATAACTCGGCTGGCGTGCAAATCGCGGCAAGCGTGGCTGACTTGCACAGCGCTAACAATAACCTGACTGCTGCAACGGCCTTGAACGAGCGAGGCGCTTTACCGAATTATATCGGTGGCGAGCCGCCCCTGGAGCATGATGTGCTTACCGGTACGAATGAGGACGGCACGGCGTCCGATATGACTTGTAACAATTGGACCGATGGGTCCGCTGACAGTGCTGCCATGCTCGGTCATGCCGATCGCTTGGGGCGCGACCCCGGCGTAAATTCCTGGAACGCTGTGCATCCGTCGCAGGGTTGTGGAATGGAAAACCTGGCGCCGACGGGTGGTGCCGGCCTTTACTACTGTTTTGCGATTGACTAATAACGGCAGCAATTAGTCAGCGTTGCTGCTGACTACACAACGCCATAGGCCACCATGGCGTTGGCTACTTTGATGAAGCCCGCGACGTTAGCGCCGCGTACGTAATCTACGTAGTCGCTGCCGGCTTGACTGCCGTATTCGACGCAGCGGTCGTGAATATCGAGCATGATTTTGCGGAGGCGCTGTTCGAGCTCGTCAACGCTCCAGGTGATGCGTACGCTGTTTTGACTCATTTCGAGGCCGGAGATGGCGACGCCGCCTGCATTGGCAGCTTTGCTGGGTGCAAATAGCACTTTGGCTGCGACAAAGTCGTGAATGCCATCTTGTTCGACCGGCATATTGGCGCCTTCAGAAACCCCGATGCAGCCGTTTTTAATCAGGCTTTGAGCTTCGGCTCGGCTGACTTCATTTTGCGTCGCACACGGAAATACGAGTTCACATGGCACGTTCCATGGGCGCTCGTTAGCAAAATAGTCTGCGCCGAATTCTTTGGCATACTCTGAAAGTCCGCGGCGGCGGTTCACTTTGAGGTCAATAATGAAATTGAGCTTGTCGGCATCGATGCCATTCGCATCGTAAATGTATCCAGACGAATCGGACATGGTTACAACCTTGCCGCCCAATTGTATGATCTTCTCGGCGGCGTAAATTGCGACGTTGCCAGCACCTGAGATTGCACATTTTTTACCATCGATCGCGTCGCCGCGACGCGCCAGCATGTCTTGCATCATGTAGACCGCACCGTACCCGGTGGCTTCTTTTCTAATTGGGCTGCCGCCAAACTCCATGCCTTTGCCAGTCAGTACTCCCGAGAATCGATTGGTCAGCCGCTTGTACTGGCCAAACAGGTAGCCGATTTCGCGCGCGCCGACGCCGATATCGCCGGCAGGAACGTCAATGTCATCTCCAACGTGGCGATACAGCTCCGTCATGAACGACTGGCAAAACCGCATGACCTCATTGCTCGACTTACCTTTAGGGTTAAAGTCTGATCCGCCTTTGCCGCCGCCCATCGGGAGATCGGTCAGGCTGTTTTTGAATGTCTGCTCGAAGGCCAGGAACTTCAGAATGCTGAGGTTTACGCTGGGATGAAATCTGAGCCCGCCTTTGTAGGGGCCGATAGCATTGTTGTTTTGCACACGGTAGCCACGGTTTACCCGAATATTGCCGTTGTCGTCTTCCCAGCACACTCGAAAAATGATGATTCGGTCGGGTTCTGCTATGCGCCGCAGAATTTGCATCTCATGATAGATTTCCTTGTCCTGAATATACTCATAGACGTTGGAAGCAACCTCGTATACCGCTTGGTGAAATTCAGTTTCACCCGGGTTGCGGCGCTTAAGTCCCGACATGAATTGTTCGAGGTCAACATGATCGGATACAGCCATTGAAAATTCCCTATCGTTAATGCAGGTTCAAAGCGCTTGGCGCTGATTAGCGATTAGCGCTTACGAGCCAAGCGTGCGCTTTTAGTGCGACGCCCTTTTCCGATTCCCGATCTTGAAGCAATTCGACGAGGTCGTCGTATGCGGATGCTCGGACTGCCTCGGTCTCGGCTTTCAGCGCTTCACCAACGAACAGAGCATCCATCAAGAAGCGGCTAGCAATTTCGGCAGTCGCGCCTCGGCCGCCCAAATACTGGTTGCCTTCCCATGCCTTGAATTTGATGTCGGTGAATCCTGCTTTGCTCATGATGTCGGTTACGTAGTCGGTATCGCTGAAAGCAAACGGACCCG
The DNA here is from genome assembly GCA_024640665.1 of Rhodospirillales bacterium. GTDB lineage: Bacteria > Pseudomonadota > Gammaproteobacteria > Steroidobacterales > Rariloculaceae > JAHEEO01. The sequence goes on from JAHEEO010000071.1 coordinate 12,550, forward strand.
GCGCTTTTGGGTCTGCCTGTGGGACTTCGACATATTTTCGCGCGATGTCCATCAACTCGAAAACCCATGGGTTGGCTGGCGGAGGGCCCCAACAGCTGAAGGCAGCCCGGCCAGCTGGTTTTAGGAAATCACGCATGTGCGCGAACGCTGCATATGGGTCTTTGAAAAACATGACGCCGAAGCGCGAAAACAGACGATCGTAAGTGCGATCGAGCCGTATAGAAGCCGCGTCGCCGTGG
>JAHEEO010000072.1 GCA_024640665.1 Rhodospirillales bacterium
TTCTTTAAGAGCGGTTCACTTTATTCGTGCGTTGCGGAAGAAGGCTTCCGTTGCGGCAAGTATATGGGGAACGGCCGTAACTACATGAACTCGGTTGTTACCGTCGAGTATCCAGCAGGACCGGCACCCGAACTACGTTACATTGTCGCACTGGTATCCAACGTGCTGCGGTTCAATTCAGCTTGGGATCATTCGCGCTTCGGTGCCGCGATACATCAAGCGATGCAAACTCCGGGCACGGTTCGTGTTCGCAACGAAGCCACCGAGAGCGAATTGCGCCAGGCCGGCGACTAAATTTGCTTGCCGACATTTCGGCGGTGCGAAACGGAAATGGAACCGGCGCCTACGGCCTCTTCCACGGCCAGCTCATACTTGCCTTTTTGGGTGCTTGCTTCTTCTCGACTTCATAAGTAACGGCAATCATCCACGACTGAAAGTCCGAATTATGCTCTTTGAGCGCGGCCGTCAATTCCTGGACGTAAGCGGACTCGATCGGTTGGCCCCGATTGGGCCAGATCCTGAATTTTATTCGCAGAATCTCCTTGTCTGCCGGCAATATGATTCGCCCTTCAACGGAAGGCTCTGCGATGAGAATTCCTGGAAATTGATCATGCGTAGAATGCATCAGAGAAGTAGCAAGCACTTCAGCAGCCTGCTTCGCTTGCTCGTCTCCGAGCATGCGAATATCCACGATGCAACGGACATATCCACGCGGATAATTGATCACATTATTGATAGTCCTGTTGGGAATGAATACGGCAGCGCCAAGCGCGTTTTCTAACTGAACAAAACGCATCGTAATACCTCTGACAACTCCCGTTTGGCCGGAGATTTCAACCAAGTCTCCCACGTCCACTAGGTCGGAAAAAATAAACGTCAATCCTGTAACGACGTCCTGCACTACGCCCTGCGATCCAAATCCAATGGCCAGCCCAAGCACTGAAGCGCTGGCCAAGTACGCTGTCAACGAAACGCCAAACTCGCGAAGAATCAGTCCTACGGCAAAAAAGTACAGTGAAAAAACCGTTGCGCTGGTCACAAGCGTGGTGATTGACCGAAGCTTTCGGTAACGCCTATTCGACTGATCGCGCAGCATCAGCGATGCGCTGCGACGAATAAGGATGACGATAATGTGCGTCAATACCGCCAGCGCCAAAAAAATCAGTAAGCGCATTGCTAACGGTAAGCTCGCTATATTTGTCAACGCTTCATTCACCGGAGCACCTCATTGCCGTCCAAGTCGCCATGCGCTGCAGCTCAACAGGACCTGTCGTTTCGCGAAGCCGGCCAATAACGCGGGTAATCGATATTTGAAATGTACGCTGACAACGACAAGGTGCATCTGCACGCGCCAGTCAAGGTACACTTATAGCGCGGCTTGGGCCAGAAGTAGCGCTTAGCGCGGCAATAAGGGCAAGATCTTGAGGTAAAGTGTCGGATGAAAGCCAGGTTAATTTTTGCGACCGTTTTACTCGTGCTGGTGGCCGTATTTGCGATCCAGAACGCGACCATCGTGGAAATACGTTTGCTTTTTTGGCAGGTTGCCATTCCGCGCGCCGTCTTAATCTTCTTGATGCTGGGCATCGGAATTGTCATCGGCTGGTTTATGCGCGCAATGTTCCGTATCGTCCGCGATGGATCCAAGGGCAAGCGAACATAGCCAAGCAGCCGCGAACACTGCATACTTTGCCCCTGGTTTAGGGGGCCTCACCACAACTGCGGCGGTAGCCGTCAGCAGCTTAATTCCTTAATTGAAACTCGGTGAAAATCCTTTATGACGCTTCAAGTCGCGCTCACGCACAAAACCACTTACGACTACGATCGCAGAGTCGAAATGGGGCCGCAGGTAATCCGGCTGCGCCCCGCCCCTCACAGCCGCACGCCTATCGTGAGTTACGCGCTGAAGATCGAGCCGGAAGGGTTTTTCTTGAATTGGCAGCAAGATCCGCACGGCAATTTCATGGCACGTGTGGTCTACCCAGACCCGGTTGAGAAATTTCATGTCACCGTCGATCTCGTCGCTGACATGGTCGTACACAACCCATTCGACTTTTTTCTGGAGCCGGCGGCAGAAAATTTTCCGTTCGAATATGACCCGGCATTGCGTCGAGACTTGGAGCCCTATTTAGAAACCGAACCCGCCACACCTATGCTCAAGCAATGGCTCGCTGGCATCGAAGTGGTCCCAGAACAAAGAACAGCCGATTTCATCGTCGAGCTTAATCGCCGCTTAGAACAAGACATCGGCTACCTGATTCGAATGGAGCCCGGCGTGCAGACGCCTGAGCAGACACTCACGTTGGCTTCGGGCTCTTGCCGCGACACCAGCTGGCTGCTTGTGCAGATTTTCCGGCATCTCGGCTTAGCGAGCCGGTTTGTTTCCGGGTACTTGATTCAGCTCGTAGCCGACGTGAAATCGCTCGACGGGCCATCGGGCACCGATCGGGACTTTACGGACCTCCACGCCTGGGCCGAGGTCTATCTGCCCGGTGCTGGCTGGGTCGGCTTGGACCCTACTTCCGGCTTGCTGGCAGGCGAAGGCCACATTCCGTTGGCCTGCACGCCGCACCCGACTTCAGCGGCGCCCATTAGCGGAGTTGTGGGCGACTGCAAAACGACTTTTGCGCACGACATGAAGGTTGAACGAATTCTCGAATCGCCGCGAGTGACCAAGCCATACAGCGAAGAACAATGGTTAAAAATCAAAGCTTTTGGCGACTCTATTGATAAACAACTCAAAGCCAATGACGTCCGCCTGACCATCGGTGGCGAACCCACTTTTGTCGCAATCGACGATCCCGATACGGCTGAATGGAATACGGATGCAACCGGACCCACCAAGCGAAGATACGCAGCAGAGCTGATCGACAAGCTGAAGGCGCGCTTTGCACCCAATGGCTTCCTGCATTTCGGTCAAGGCAAATGGTATCCGGGCGAACAGCTGCCACGCTGGGCGTTTTCGCTTTACTGGCGCCGCGACGGCAAACCCATCTGGAACTCTGATCAGCTGGTCGCCGACGAGGCCAAGGATTACGCGCCGACAGTGACTCAAGCGAGTGAACTGCTGCGCGGCATTGCGCAGCGCCTGGAAGTGGGCGACGAAACCATCGCGCCGGTTTACGAAGACCCGTGGCATTTCATGGGCGAAGAACGCAAGCTCCCGGAAAATCTCACGGCAGAGACCAACAAGCTCGACGACCCGATGGCTCGAGAGCGACTCATTCGCGTTGTCGAACGCGGCCTCGATGCCCCAGCCGGCTATTTGCTGCCACTGCAAGTATGGAACGCCAGAGATGGCTCGCGCCGCTGGGCAACCGAAAAATGGACCACCCGTTCCGAAAAACTGCTGCTGGTGCCGGGCGATTCACCGGTCGGCTTTCGGTTGCCGCTGCCTTCGCTGCCGCACATCGATGCATTGGAATACCCATACATTGTGCCGGCGGACCCATTTGCCGAACGCGGCGAATTGCCGACGCCGGAAGAGACCCGGCAGCGACACCAAAAGGGTGAATCCCATGCCCAACACGGCGACGTCGAACGGCAGAATTTCGTACCTCAGTCTGCCAACGCCAGTCCTGCGGCTGGCTATGCCCGCGCCGCGTTGGCAGTTGAACCCCGCGATGGTCGATTGTGCGTCTTCATGCCGCCGGTCGTCGACGTAGAGGCCTACCTCGAACTGGTCGCGGCCATAGAAGACACCTGCGACGAACTCGACTTGCCGGTGCATTTGGAAGGCTATGACCCGCCGAAGGATCCACGCCTCAATGTCATCAAAGTGACACCTGACCCGGGCGTAATAGAAGTGAACATTCATCCAGCCGGCAGCTGGGACGAACTCGTATCTATTACTGAAGCGATCTACGAAGATGCGCATTACACCCGACTCACCACCGAGAAATTCATGCTCGATGGACGGCATACGGGTACCGGCGGCGGCAGCCACGTGGTTCTCGGCGGCGCCACGGCGCAGGATAGCCCCTTCTTGCGCAGGCCGGACTTACTGCGCAGCTTGCTGACTTATTGGCAACATCATCCGGCGCTGTCGTACCTGTTCTCGGGGCTGTTTATCGGCCCGACAAGTCAGGCTCCGCGTATCGACGAAGCGCGCCATGACTCCTTGTACGAGTTAGAACTTGCATTCAAGGAAGCCTCAAAGGATAAATCTCCCCCACCGTGGCTCGTCGATCGCATTTTTCGCAATCTGCTCATCGACGTTTCGGGCAACACCCACAGAGCAGAAATCTGTATCGACAAACTGTATTCACCAGACGGCCCCACCGGCAGGCTGGGTCTCGTCGAATTTCGCGCTTTCGAGATGCCGCCGCACGCGCGGATGTGTCTGTCACAACAGTTGCTGCTGCTGTCGCTGGTCGCCCGTTTTTGGGAAACCCCCTATGAACACGACCTGGTGCGCTGGGGCACGCAGTTACATGACCGATTCATGTTGCCGCAGTTTATTTGGCAAGATCTCAATGACATCGTCAGCGACATGCAAGGCGCCGGCTTCGACATTTCGGCCGATTGGTTTGCACCTCATCATGAATTCCGGTTTCCGAAATACGGAGAAATTCAGTACGGCAATATCAATATCGAAATTCGGCAGGCTCTCGAACCCTGGCATGTGCTTGGCGAAGAAGGTGCCGTCGGGGGCACAGTACGTTACGTCGACTCGTCAGTGGAGCGGCTGCAAGTCAAGGCCAATGGACTCAGTGGCGATCGGTTCTTATTGAGCTGCAACGGCAAGCGCGTGCCCATGCTATCGACTGGACAAGTAGATGAAGCAGTCGGCGGCGTGCGCTATCGTGCCTGGAAACCATCGTCGGCATTACACCCGACGATACCGGTAGACGCACCATTGACAATAGACCTTTATGACACTTGGACCGGCCGTGCAGTTGCGGGCTGTTCCTACCATGTCGCGCACCCTGGTGGACGTAATTTCGAAACTTTCCCGGTAAATGCCTACGAAGCAGAGAGCCGCCGCTTGGCCCGGTTTTTTGGCATTGGCCACACTAGCGGCCCGCAGCCGGCGCCCGAGGATTTGGGACGACCCGAAACACCGTGCACGCTCGATCTGCGTTGGTCGCATTAACGACAAATAGGGACCGGTATATCGCTGTGATGCGCTACACTGCCCACTTAAAAGGCAACTAGTACCTATGCCTGAATTTTCCAATGCCGGGACATCGAACACGTCTCCGATCGACCCCTTGTTAGCCGACTATCGTCCGCATACTGCGTATTTCGACGAACTGATCACTCGGGCCGGCGAAGTCCGACAGCCCTGGCAATCGACACTTTCCGCCTTTGCTCACATGAGCAATGACGATCGGCGTGAAGCGCAAGAATCGCTATTGAAAGTGCTGCGGGAGAATCGGGTCACGTTTGTGACCGACAGCGATGCAGGCAGCACGCAACGGCCCTGGCAAATCGATCTTTTCCCGATGCTGATCAGCCCGTCGGAGTGGCAGCACCTGGAAGCGAGCCTAATTCAACGTGCCCGCGTGCTCAACGCCGCGCTGGCCGATCTCTACGGCGACCAGCGCGTGCTGCATGAAGGCAAATTACCGCCGAGCATCGTCTTCAGCAACGAGCGTTTTCTGCGTCCTTGCAGCAAAATTGAAACACGCGACGGTACGCACCTGCATTTTCTCGCATTCGATATCGCCCGCGCCCCGGACGGGCAATGGTGGATATTAAGCGATCGCACCGAGGCACCATCAGGCGCCGGATACGCCCTCGAAAACCGAGTAGCTACTTCGCGCGTGTTGCCCGAAATGTTTGCCAGCGAAAACGTGCGCCGTCATGCCAGCTTCTTTCGGTCATTCAACGACTACTTCTTGAATTTACCCGGCCGCGACGAACCGCTCGCCGTGTTTTTGTCGCCGGGCGCCGGTCAACGATCGTATTTCGAACATTCGTACCTGGCCCGTTATCTCGGCTATGCCGTCGTCGAAGGTTCAGATCTTGCCGTGCGCAACGATCGCGTGTTTCTGAAAACGGTCGATGGCCTGCGGCCTGTCGATCTGATGTTGCGTTCGGTCCAATCCGAAATGTGCGACCCATTGGAACTACGCAACGACTCATTTATCGGCGTCCCTGGCCTGTTACAGGCGGCAAGGGCCGGCAGAGTCACTATCGGCAATTCGCTGGGCAGCGGCCTCCTCGAAAGCGATGCGTTCATGAGCTTTCTACCGAATCTCAGCCGCTACTACCTGGGCGAAGAGCTCGCAATACCCAGCGTTGCCACATGGTGGTGCGGCCAGCAAAGCGAAAAAAAGTACGTCATTGAACATCTCGATCAACTCATCGTACGGCGCATCTCTGCAACGCGCAGTGTGCTAACGGGCGAACAGGATGCACTCGTAGGCGCGGAATTGAGCAGCGAAGCACGTGCAGCGCTGGTTGAGCGGATAAAAACCCACGGCCATGACTTTATCGGCCAGGAAGCAATAAGCTTGTCCACAGCTCCCGTTTGGGCGCAGGACAACCAACTGCAGCCTGCACCAGTCATGCTCCGAATGTTCGTTGCCATGACGACCAACGGTTATCAAGTTTTGCCAGGCGCACTCACCCGTGTCGCCATCGATTCCGACCCGCGCTCCGGCTGGCTCGGCTCCAGCGACATCAGCAAAGACACCTGGATCTTGTCCGACGAACCGGTTGAAACGTTCAGCTTGCTCGCGCAACGCCAGGATGCAACATGGCTGCGACGCAATACGCGCGATCTACCTTCCCGAGCCGCCGACAATCTATTTTGGCTTGGGCGTTATACCGAACGCACGGAAGCAGCCGTGCGCCTCCTGCGCAGCCTTGTTATGCGGCTCCACGGCGATGCCGGCATCAGCCAAAAAGAAGTTTCACCAGAGCGCATCGTTTCATTATTGGTGTCACAGAAGCACTTGTCTACCCGCCGGGGCAAGCGAGCTATCGAAGCAGGACGCGACGCCGTCGAACAGGAATTGTGGGCTTTGTTGTTTGACACAGAGTCACGCGATGGTCTTACCGCCGTGCTAAACAATGTGCATCGAACGGCGGATGCGGTTCGCGAAAGACTTTCCGGCGATGCATTCCGCATTCTCACAGACTTGTCTGAAGTACCGAATGTTCATCGTGAGCATCCTAGGCAAGGCTTAGGCGACGCGCTGGAGTTACTGAATCGTCTCGTTCAATATCTCGCCGCATTCAGCGGAATACTCATGGAAAACATGACCCGAAGTGCCGGGTGGCGGTTTATCGACATGGGCCGCCGAATTGAACGAGTACGCACAACAAGCCAGCTCACTCAACTGCTCACCGCGCGTGGCGACACCAGTCATGACGGCACGCTCGATCTGCTACTCGATCTCGCGGACAGCACAATGACTTATCTCGGACGCTATCATTCAGCGCCGCAGTTGGCACGAGTGCTCGACTTGCTGCTGGTTGACGAATCGAATCCCCGGTCAATCGCGTTCCAAGTACATTCCATTGGCCAGCATTTGGACGCGCTCTCGCTGGCTAGTAGAGACGCGCTGCTGAGTCCGGAAAAACGTATTACGACGGAACTATTGAGCCGACTCCGCCTGACAGACGTCATTGAAGCCAGCGAAACCATGAGCCGATTCGGCACGCGGATATTGATCGATCGGTTGACGCGCGATGCAGAACGCGGCGTCGACGAGCTCTCCGACCACATTACCCGCAAGTACTTTAGCCATTCAGCGCCGCGGCGTGTCGTTGTAGGGGACCGCAGGCGAGAGCCACGGTGAAGTACGCAGTACGACATCGAACAACATTCGAATACGAGCAGACAGTGTCTGTGTCGCAACATGTCTTGCATTTACAGCCACGCTCGTTCGATCGACAGCAAACGCTCAGCTTCAACTTGGATATTGCCCCGACGCCAACAACCCAGTCGGTTGGCAACGACTATTTCGAAAACATCATTCACTACCTGTCGATTCAAGAACCGCACTCGAATCTCGTCGTTGAAGCAAGCTCCAGCATTGAGGTATTCCCGCAGCCAACACAACCAGCGCATGAATCCAGCGCACCATGGGAACACATTGCTCAGCAGTTGGCCGCTGGAAGCCCTGAGATCATTCAAGCTCAGCAGTTTTGCTTTGACTCGCCGTATTCGCACGCAGATGCCGACGTGCAGCAGTTCGCGCTTGAATCGTTTCTTCCGGGAAAACCGATACTCGAAGCGGCAATGACGCTGACGGCGCGTATATTCGACGACTTCGAATACCAGGGCGGCGTTTCCGATGTCTCTACGCCTGTTAAAACCGTGCTCGAAATGCGTAAAGGCGTCTGCCAGGATTTCGCACACTTGCAAATTGCCTGTTTGCGCAGCTTAGGCCTCGCTGCGCGCTACGTGAGCGGCTACCTGTTGACGCATCCACCGGAAGGAAAAGAAAAACTCGTGGGTTCGGATGCCTCGCATGCCTGGCTCTCGGTGTGGGCCGGAGATCTCGGTTGGGTCGATTTCGACCCAACCAACCGCGTGGTTCCACAGGATGAGCATATTACCGTTGCTTGGGGACGCGACTATGGGGACGTCAGCCCAATCAGCGGCTTTATCGTTGGCGGCGGCTCGCACAAAATCAAGGTTGAGGTCGACGTTAACACCTCCGACTAGCATGCATTGCCTTTGCGTTCTCAGCCTGCGTACCAAGCTTTCTCAATAACTCCTGCACTTTCTAATCTCGACTCGCCACGAGCGGCGATGTGTACTTTGCATCCGAGCAAGGACTGCTCAATCAATGACAGGGAGATTAGGATGAAACAAAGTTTCTGTACATATCGACTTGCGAAGCACGTTGGCCGAGTCGCACTTATTTCAAGCGGACTCGTTAACTGCCTCGCGGCGCTGGCCAATCCGCTGCCTCCGCTGGCGCCGTCCAGCAGCGACGGCAGCTATACCGTGTCGGCCCGAGGCTGCAATCTAGCCAGTTCATCGGCAACCTGTGTCGCGCAGTGGGTTGAAGAACGCATCGAACCCAGCGGCAGCTTTCAGTCGTCGAGCGGGACATACACAAATAAGCCGGCAGGAGTGTATTCATATCGTAGCGCGGACTACTACTGCGACGTGTATTTCGTCGCGTGTTTCGGCCGTTACAGCGAGCCGGTAACGGTCGTCGTCGGCACAGACATTCCAACTGCCGACCCGCTCGATGTTCAATTAACTTACCGCTATTCAGTTAAGGCCGGAAACGTCGTTGGCGATGCCAAGCCCGACCTCCTCATTCAACGTACGGCCGGTGGCGAATCTGGCAATGGAGTTATCGACAGCGTTATTCTTCAGCAGCATTCTGACCAAGAATTCACCGCCATTGTGCCCACCCAATCGCAGCTCGCAGCCAGCGCATGGTCAAACACAGGGCTGACCGCCGCCGTTGAAGACATCAACGTCGATGGCTTTGTCGACGTTATAGTAAAGAATGTAGGCAGCCTAGCTGCAGGCGCGAAAGATCAAGTCGTTTACTCATCAGGACAACCGTTAATCCGTCAACCACGCGCCGTCCAGGCTTTGGACAACGGTGTACAGCAGTTCAGCACGAACATGCTTGATTACATGGTGAATCAAAACTACTTCGCCGAAAACGCGCCACTGAAAACAAGCTATTCGCTCTTCAGTTACCGATACTGCCCGCAAAATCCAGCCTGGGACATCGACGGTGGAATGCTGAGTCTTCTGCACTGTATCACGCAGTTTCAATTCTATTATGCGGTACTCCCGGACTACTCTGGATTCAGTAACGCCGCAATCGAGGTATGGCGGCAAGAACAAGGCGTTGCGAATGGCACGCTTACAAGCGCCGCCGCCGCCGGCAACATCACAAAGCGAATCAGTGATTTGCTCGACGTATCAATTGGCGGCTGGAACATGCGGGAAATCTTCTCCGGAACAAACAGCACGATAGACGACCCCGCCGACCGCAAAGGACTAGAAGCGTTTCTTGCGGTCATTGGAATTGCCCGCGCCCAGGCCGATGAAACCGATAGCGACACGGCTCCCAAACAATCGCCGCGCAATCCGGACGAAATCTATATCGTGGGCCGATACATCTTCGGTTCTAGCGTCAACAAATTGCATACGGCGCTGTACTATCAATTGCCAATTATCAATATGCCCACTTGGGTCAGCGCGTTCGACTCCAACAAGAGCGCGTTGTTCGATGGCACGCTGGTCGCGGAGACTAACGACATGCGCGACTCTCCGCTGCTGATGAGAATGACGCTCGGCACCGTAATTCCGGCAAACAACGGGGCCCGCTATGCCTATTATTTCGGCGATATCGTGCCGGCGCACGAGCACTACCGAGATCTGCCTAATGCGAGCAAAGCGCCATACGATGCGATCCCGGAAGTGCCCTCCTGCTTATCGTGTCCAGGCCGCAACTCCAATGGCTATATTAGCGGGCTCATTGCGGCAACCAAAGGGCAACCCAGTGTAGACCCGGGGTTCAATCTCAACGGACTAACCGGGTGGGAATACCCGGTCGAAGCCCACTATTTTGGGCGCTGAGCTACACCCAACTTGGAGAGAGTTCGTGAAGCGACTAACGACATTCTGGCTCATTCACTTCACCGCGACTGTAGCGGGTTGGTACGTTGTCAGCGCGCTGGCACAAGGCGTAGCTGACGGCACCGGCATCGCCCCATCGCCACTCGTCATTGCAAACGAAATCGTTACCATTCTGACACTGCCGATCGTCGGCTTCGTCCAGCAATATGTGGAGGGCATCGGCGAATTCTCGCTAACGTCTTTCATCGCATTTGCTGCCATAGCCGCTGTCAATAGCGCGCTGGTAGTGGCTGTCATTTCTCAAATTTGCAGCGCAGTCATGAAACTGAGTTCGAACGACGCAAGCGAATAATCTCCTCCACCGACATTGTTGCGCCACTGAGAAAGGCGCGCCGGTCGTTGAACTGGCGCGCCTTGAATTCAGATGAGTTTACTAACTGCCGAGCCTGAATATTGCCCGCCTAGACATATGGGAACTTCTGCACTGCAGGTGGGGGCTGCATCTCGATCGTTCCGCCCAGCGGTCTCGCATCGCAAAACGCCCAGCACACGCATGTAGCGCCGACGCAACGCTATATTCGCTCGCGTATCACTGTCGCTCTGCGCTGTGATCGCCTATCCTTCACCTTTCAACATCTTTGGAGGGTCATCGTTATGACAATCAAATCTGCAGTAAAGCGCACAGCGCTCAGCCTGGCGGGCATTGCACTCAGCACTGGTGCATTAGCCGCCCCCACGACATACAACATCGACTCTGCCCACACGTATCCGGCCTTTGAAGCCGACCATTTGGGCGGCGTTTCACTATGGCGCGGCAAGATCAATTCGACATCCGGTACCGTCACACTCGACAAGGCAGCCAGCACCGGCAGCGTCGATGTCTCGATGGATCTGAAAACCATCGACTTTGGCCATCAAGGTCTTAACGATCACGCGCAAACGCCTGACATCTTTGATACAGCGCAATTCCCCACAGCCCGCTATACCGGTCGCCTCAGCAAATTCAGCAACGGCATGCCTACAGAAATCGTTGGCGAGCTTTCAATGCACGGTCAAACTCACCCAGTCACGCTTTCCGTCGAGCGCTTCCTCTGCAAGCAGCACCCGATGGCCGGTCGTGAAGTCTGTGGCGCCGATGCCGTGGCGACAATAGATCGTTCGCAATGGGGCATCAATATCGGGGAAGGACTCTTTAACATGGGCGTCACGCTGCGCATAGGCATCGAAGCGATCGCAGCGGAAGAGTAGACCAACGATGAGCGCCACCTTAGAAAGTCGACGTAACTTCTTACGCTACCTGGCCGCAAGTCCGCTTACGCGGACGCTTGCGGCCGGCGTAGCCGGGCCTGCATTGTTGAACAGCGTCTTTGAGGCGGCAAATGCTCAACAATTGGATCGTGCGGAAATCGACGCCTTGAGCCAGGCGGAGCGCCTGATTCAAGCGGTTGACGAGGCCGTTAATGTATTCGACTTTGAGCCGGTGCTTAAGGCTCAGGTGAACCCAGCTCATTATGACTACATGGCACAGGGCGTCGATGACGGCACCATTATGCGAGCCAACCGAGCCGGATTCGATCGGTACCAATTGTTGCCGCGACGCTTAGTAGACGTTCGCAACGTCGATATGTCTGTGCAGATTTTCGGCGAGACATACGATCAGCCCATCTTCATCGCGCCGGCCGGCACGCATACCATGTTTCACCCGGACGGTGAACTGGCTGTAGCGCGCGCCTCGCGAAGTAAGAATGGCCTGATGGTGCTGTCCACGGTGACCAACTATGCAGTAGAAGAAGTGGTCGAGGCGCGCGACGCACCGATCTGGTTTCAACTGTATCCCACCAGCGATTGGAACGTGACCCGCGGCATGATCCAGCGGGCAGAGCGAGCCGGCTGTAAAGCGCTGGCCTTAACGGTCGATTTACCCGCCCGCAACCTTGAAAAGAGTGCGCGCTATCGCCGCGATACCGACCCCGTCTGTCAAAGTTGCCATACCCCGGGTGCCAACTGGGGTCCGAAACCGATGTTCAACGGCATCGATATGTCGCAAGTCGGCATGGGTATTGGCGGGCTTACCTGGGACTACGTGGACCGCCTCAAAGACGCTACATCGATGCAGGTGCTAGTCAAAGGTATCGTTACTGCAGAAGACGCCAATTTGTGCCTCGAGCACGGCGCCGACGGCATTATCGTGTCTAATCATGGCGGTCGGTCATCCAGCGACAATCGAAGCACCATTGAAGCACTGCCAGAAATCG
>JAHEEO010000073.1:0-11931 GCA_024640665.1 Rhodospirillales bacterium
TGTTCGCCGGCACGCACAAAGAAGTGCATGTAAACCCGCGGGTCGTGTCGCCGGAGCAAGTTGTCGAGATGGCTACCATCAATGGCGCGCGCTGCGCAGGCCTCGGCGACTCAATCGGGAGCATCGAAGTCGGCAAGGCAGCAGACCTCGTGCTGTTTGACACGAATTGCCCGGAATGGCAGCCGCTCTACAATCCGGTCTCGAATCTGGTTTATTCGGCGACGGGCAACTCGGTGTCGGATGTTTTCGTTGCCGGCGATTGCGTTGTCAAAGAGGGCAAGCTGACCGGTGTCGACGAAGCGGAGATACTGGAGCGCGTGCGCGAATCCGTGCAGCGCTTCGGCGAAAAGCTCGATCTTGGCAAGCTCGTCAATCTCCGCTGGCCGGTCATCTAAGTGTGAAGCGCAGGATATCAACTGATGAAGATTGATCTTTTTACGCATTTCGTGCCGCCTGCCTTCACTGCTTACTTGCAGGGCAATGAGCTGGGTCGCATGGCGTCCTCGCGTTGGCAGAATATTGCGCCGCTCGTCGATCTTGACGCGCATTTTCGCGTGATGGATGAGTTCGACGATTACGTACAGATTCCGTCTCTCGCAAATCCGGCCATCGAGGCTTATGGTTCGCCGGAAGAAACGCCCGATGTCGCTCGGCGCGCCAATGATGCGATGGCCGAGCTATGTGCCGCATACCCGGAACGTTTCCCGAGCTTCGTCGCGAGCCTCCCGATGAACAACCCGGACGCCGCAACCGCAGAAGCGGAGCGTGCAGTCCGCGACTTGGGTGCGGCCGGCTGCCTCGTCTACACCAACGTGCTCGGCGCGCCGCTCAGCGAGTCGCGTTTTCTGCCATTGTTCGCGAAACTTGCCGAGCTCGATCACCCAATCTGGCTGCACCCTATCCGGGGTCCCGAGCACCCGGACTATCGCACCGAAGAACAGTCCAAGCACGAGCTCTGGTTTACTTTCGGTTGGCCATACGAAACTGCTGTTGCCATGGGCCGCCTGGTTTACTCGGGTCTATTCGATCGTTTTCCTGGCATTAAGCTGATTACCCATCATCTTGGCGGTCTCGTGCCTTATCTCGAAGGCAAAATCTCGATGGGATTCAGGCAGGCCGGTGAGGGCGATCTCAAGACGAATCCCGTCGCTGTCGAGGCCGGCCTAAAGCGGCCCGTAGCCGAGTACTTCCGTATGTTCTATGGCGATACAGCCGTCAACGGTATCGGCAAGGCACTCGATTGCGGGCTGGAGTTTTTTGGCGCTGACCATTGTGTATTCGCGTCTGACGCGCCATTCGATCCGAGTGGCGGCGCACATCTGATCCGAGAGTCGATGCGCTTGATTGACGCGCTCGAGCCGGACACACGCGAGAAGATTTACCGTGGCAATGCGCTTGCGCTTATTCCGTCACTCAAGACGGTATAGGCGGATTACGCAAAACCGGTTGAGCATATGGCAACGATCGACTCCCCACCGAGTGCCGTGCCACCGAGCGCCATTCGTCAGGCGATCGGCCGCAGTCAGTACATGTCTTGGTGTTCTTTACCGGAGTCTGCTTCCGACCTGTTCCTGCCGTAAACTGACTGCATCTGCTAGGATTGGACCTCAGTTGTCGGCTGGAGAAGGAGAATGAATAGGTTCGACTTTGTCCTCGCCACCATTGGCGTAGTCGCGTTGCTCATGTTGCCGATAGCTTCGCTTAGTCAGGAACCGTCAACGCCGGTTTCGGAAGTGCCTGGCCCTGATGTTCTGGAGGAGGTCGTCGTGTACGGAGATGTGCCTTTGCTTGTGTTGCGCAGTGAAATGGACCTCGCGATAGACAGCTACTTCGCAAAATTTAACGAACTCAACAGCACGGATGAGTTCGACATACATTGCGAAAGGGAGATTCACACGGGCACGCGCATTAAGCAGCGACAATGTCGAGCCAGGTTCTACAGCGATTTAGAAGCGCAGGCGGCGAGGGAATGGCGAGATTTTGGTGGACCTCCGCCACAACAATGGCTCGCATCACGACAAGTGCTCATTCAGCGTAAGGCTCAGCTCTTGGATGAGGAGATGAAGACGCTGATTGACGAGCATCCCGAGTTACTCGAAGCGCTCACTAAAGCCGGTGCGGCCGAAGAGAAATATAGTTCCGAGAGAGCGCGCAGGTGCGCAGGTCGAGTTTTCATTTGTTCTCGATGATTCACGTTCACCAGTAGGGACAGATGCGGCATCAGTTGCATCAGGTTCCGGCGATGGGGTTTTCATGCTGAACATATCCGCGGACGATCTTCAGGCAGTAGAGGCGGTCAATGCGATCCAGGAGGGCAATGTCGAAGCGCTGCAGCGCATGCTTGACGACGACCCGGCATTGGCTCAAGCAAGAATTACCGATCGTCATGGCGCTTCTCGAACGTTGCTGCACGTTGCCGCGGATTGGCCTGGACACTTCCCAAACGGCCCGCAGACAGTGAGTACGTTGGTTGCTGCGGGGGCAGATGTCGATGCGGCGTTGCTTCACTCCAAATCCGACGGCTCGGCCGAGACGCCCTTGCATTGGGCGGCTAGCAGCGACGATGTCGGTGTGCTCGATGCCCTGTTAGACGGTGGAGCAAACATTGAAGCGCCAGGTGCCGTTTTTACTGGCGGCTCACCGATGTCAGACGCAGTCGTGTTTGCGCAATGGCGAGCGGCAAGGCGATTGTTGGAACGTGGTGCATTGACGACTGTATGGCAGGCGGCCGCACTAGGGTTGTTGGACTCGGTCCGACAACACGTCGCAGCGCAGCCGCCACTCCCACGGGAGCAGATCACCAACTCTTTCTGGCATGCCTGTCGCGGTGGGCAGTTTGCCGTAGCCGAATACCTTTCCGAGCAAGGCGCCAAGCTGAGTTGGATTGGGTACGATAACAAGACGCCTTTGGACGTTGCCCGGGAAAGCGGTGTGACGGAGTTGGTGCAATGGTTGGAAGATCAAAGCGCGCGCTCTGCGCGATGGGGTCGGTAGTGCCGCGAACAGTTACCATATCTACGCAAGACTTTGCAGGTGGAGGCAACAAAATGATTATAGAAAAAGGTGAGAAGATTCACGTTGTGATGCGCCGAACTTTTGAGAGTCAGGTGCAGCGTCATTTCGCTGGCGCCGTTGAAGAGGTAGAAGGTGCTATCGTCAGAGCGGTTGGGTACGTCTTCATTTATGATTTGATGAAAGCGCAGTACACGAAGAAAGCCGAAATGCGCACGACGATCTTAGATTTATCGCAGTCTGGATACATCGTAAATGTGCTCCCTACTTCCGTAGTAATCAATGATTTGAGATATGAAACGGTTAATCGAGAGTACTTGGCCGTAGTTGACGGTAAGGGATTTTCGCTCGATGTAAACGAATTCGGGTCGAAGCGATGAGTTTTGCCTGTCAATTTAGCGGTGGCCTTTATTCATTTTTACCAAGGTTGCGGCGAATGCAATGGCGAATCAGCCATTAATCTCTCATCAGGAATATCACCATGCGTATGAAAAAACTCGGCAACACGGGATTGCTGGTTTCTGAAATTTGTCTCGGCACGATGACCTTTAGCGATGGTGGTGGCAGGTGGGCAGCTGTCGGCAAGATGGATCAGCCTACCGCTGACGGATTGATTCGTGAAGCGGTGGATAGAGGCGTCAACTTTTACGATACGGCTAACGTTTATTCTTCGGGTATCTCGGAAAGCATGCTCGGCCAGGGGTTGAAGAACCTTGGTATTCCGAGAGAACAGTCTGTCATTGCTACCAAGGTATTGGGGGAAATGGGCCCCACAGCAAACGAGTCTGGTTTGTCTCGCGTGCATATCATGAACGCGGTAGACGCGAGTTTGCAACGCTTGCAGGTCGACTATATCGATCTGTATCAGATCCATGGTCGCGACCCACACACACCGCTTGAGGAAACGCTGGATGCGTTAGATGCCTGTGTGCGTGCCGGCAAAGTTCGCTACATCGGATTGTGTAATCTTCCGGCTTGGGAAATCGCTAAAGCGCTGTGGATTTCTGACAAGCGCAATCTGGCGAGTTTCAGTAGTGTGCAGGCGTACTATTCGCTCGTGGGACGCGAATTGGAGCGCGATATCGTGCCGCTCGCTATCGATCAGCAATTAGCCATTTTGCCGTGGAGCCCGCTTGCCGGTGGCGCTTTGACTGGAAAATATTCGAGCGATGGCAGCGGACCCGCGGGCTCGCGCCGCACTACCTTCAACTTCCCGCCTGTCGACAACGCTCGGCTGAGTCAGCTTCTGGAGGTGCTGCGCCCGATAGCGCAAGCCCATGACGCAACCGTTGCGCGGGTCGCCCTCGCATGGTTATTGAAGCAAGCGCACGTAACGTCAGTGATCATTGGTGCGAAGACTGAGGAGCAATTGCTCGATAATCTTGGTGCCGTCGACCTAAATCTTACTGCCGAAGAATTGCAGCGGCTTGATGAAGTTTCCGATCTGCCGTCGGAATATCCTGGTTGGATGCTGGCGTTTCAGCCTATTGAGCGTCTAAAACTGACCGAGTAGGCAACAGCAACCAGTGTTGCGAGCAGTGCAGCGGCGCTGCTGAATAAGTGTGCGTAAATCACGTGTCCCCTCGCGAGCAGCGGTACGCACAAATACCTATGCGTGATCCATATTAATTTTCCGTAATGCAGTGAATTCCAAATTTGCGCGTGAAAACTGATTCGTTTTCCGTCTTAAGTGCAGGAGACAGATTTTTCGCCTGCTGCGCAGAGGAAATAGCCAGCAGCTAATCAGCAAATTGGATTGCGAGGTTTTATGGATCAGGTTTTAGCGCGTGCACGCCGTTCGAAGACGGCCCAGCGAAAAAGTTCTCCCCTTCATGGGATTCCCAACCGCAGACACATCGCAGCCTCCAGCGCTGCTCGGGGCTGGCCAGTTTGCGATGCCGGTATGCTTTCGCAAAACCTGGTTGCTCGTTACGGTGAGTCAACTGAGCGTAAGCAACTCGAGGCATTCATTCGCAGTGAATTCTTGGAGCACTTCGAAGCCCGGCTTGCGACATTCATGCCGATGTTGATCGGTCTCTACGACCGATTCGGTGGAATTGCTGCGGCAGTCGGTTGTCGATCCGCGTCGCAAGAGCCGCTGTTTCTCGAAACCTACATGGATGCGCCGGTTGAGGCGGTCATGGCCAAGCAGTTGGGCGCAGCGGTCAGCCGCGATCAGATTGTAGAGGTCGGAAATTTGGCGTGTACCAATGCCCGTTCTGCAATGGCAATAGTGCAAGGGCTCATACCGTTTCTGTTAGACGCGGGTTTTACCTGGGTGGTATTCACAGGTGCCGATACGGTTGTAACAGTGTTCAAACGACTGCGGCTGTATCCAGAACCATTGTGTGCAGCAGACAAGATGATGCTGGGCGATGAACAGGAGAATTGGGGCACCTACTATGACCATAATCCGGTCGTCATGGCGGGTCGCTTGCTGGACGGAATCGACGCGCTAGACAGCGTGCCGGGTGTGCAGTGATGGCGTTCGCAATGCAAGCGTCCCGAAATGGTGTTAGCCCGATGCGGCACGCATATTCGATCTTGTTGCTGCCGGTGATGAATTCGATCGTGATACCGACGGTCATACTCTTGCTCACTCAAAGCGAGCGTGGCTTTGGAATCGGTACGGGTGAGTTGTTTCCCGTTTTTGGAGCGTTAGTGAGTGCGCCACTATTGATCGGCGGTGTTGCGATGATCATGCACTCCATTGCGCTATTTGTTCGTCATGGCAATGGCACGCTGGCACCGTGGGATCCGACGCAGGCGCTCGTGATTCGAGGTCTCTATCGATATCTGCGCAACCCGATGAAGATGGGTTTGATCCTGCTGCTGTTAGGCGAATCAATTGCATTTGGTTCATTGCCGCTGCTGTATTGGTGGGCGACATTCACAATCGTAAACGTACTCTATATACGTTTGTGGGAAGAGCCCGGTTTACGCATTAGATTCGGCGAGGAATATGCCCGCTACTGCAGTCAAGTCGGTCCCTGGCTGCCGAGCCGAAGACCGTGGCGTGCCTCGAATAATATGGTCGAATCGCGATGAGTCGCGTATACGAAGCAATCTGCGAGCATGCGCTAAGTACGCCCGACTCTGTTGTGCTCTCGGGCACGGCGATGGATTGCACATACAGCGAAATGCGAGACGAGATAATCGCCTGGGTACAGGTATTACGCGATTGTCGGATAAAGACCCTGGCCCTGTTGGCTGACAACTCGCCGCAGTGGGTGTGCCTCGACGTTGCTACTCAGATGGCTGAGGTCGTGCTCGTGCCGTTGCCACAGTTCTTTTCGATGGAGCAACTGCACCATGCGCTGCTGGATAGCGGCGCTGATGCGCTGATTACCGATCAAGCAAGTCTATCCGCTCATTTACCAATACGTTCAACCACGGTCGAACTGCCGACGTCAGCGCTGCAGCTGTGGCGTTGCGATACCCAAGGGCGGACTGTTGAACGGCCGATCGATACGGCGAAGGTGAGTTATACCTCTGGAACGACTGGGCAGCCGAAGGGTGTGTCTCTCTCGTTGGCAGCCATGGAATCAGTGGCGCTGTCTTTGGTCAATGCGACGCAAGACGTCGTGTTGGACAAGCATCTTTGCCTGTTGCCGCTCGCGACGCTATTGGAAAATATTGCGGGCGTATATTCCCCGTTGCTTGCGGGATGTCAGGTCTCGCTGCCGAGTCTGGATCAAGTCGGTTGGACTGGAGCTGCGGGCCTCGATAGTCGTCGTCTTTGTGGCGTTGTGCAAAAGGAGTCGCCCAACAGCATCATTCTGGTGCCAGAACTGCTGCGAGTTTTGCTCGGCGCTGCACACAGCGGCTGGCAGCCGCCAGAGTCATTGCAGTTTGTTGCGGTCGGCGGTGCGCGGGTGCCGGCAGACTTGCTGCAGCGCGCCAAGGCCGCTGGATTGCCAGTTTATGAGGGGTATGGCCTCACTGAATGCGCCTCGGTCGTCGCGCTCAATACGCCAGGCGCGAGTCGGATAGGTAGCGTGGGGCGGCCGCTGAGTCACGTCCGAGTCCGCATCGACAATACCGGTCAAGTGTTAGTCGCCAGTGATATCGACTCCGCATACATCGGGTTGCAGCACCACTCAACGAAAGAGTTTGCAACCGGTGACATTGGCTATCTGGATGACGACGGCTTTCTGTATATACGCGGGCGCAAGAGAAACGTCTTTATAAACTCCTATGGTCGCAACATTTCACCGGATTGGGTCGAGCCAGAGTTCCTCCGTGGCCGTTCCATATTCCAGATAGTGGTTTTTGGTGAATCGCGTCCATGGAATACCGCAGTCGTGGTTACAAATCCATTTTCATCGAGCGCCGACGTGCAGGCCGATATCGACTCAGTGAATGCTGGGTTGCCGGACTATGCCCGGGTAACGCGATGGATCGCAGCACAAGAACCTTTCAGTCCGGAAAACCAACAGCTCACGGCAAACGGTCGTGTCAAACGCGAAGCCGTCTGGAAACAGTATCAGCAACAAATCAACGCGTGCTACGACGCTTGCCTAAGTTGCTCAGCCTAACGATATTAAGGAGATGCCTCGATGAATTTTTATCAGCAGTTACAAAAAGCCACGCAAGCCGCGCGCAGCGAACTCTTGGCTTCCGACGTGATTGTCGACTGCCTGAATCATCAAGTGAGTCATGAGAGCTACAGGGCATTCCTCGTTCAAGCTTATCACCATGTTCGGCACACGGTGCCGCTGCTGATGGCATGCGGAAGCCGTTTGCCTGATCGATTGGCTTGGATGCAGAAACATATCGCGAACTATATCGATGAAGAGATTGGTCACGAAGTGTGGATCAAGAATGACATAGAGAATACGGGCGCTGATGCGAATCAACTCATTGCGGCAGGGCCGAGCATAGAGACTGAATTAATGGTCAGTTATGCGTACGACTCGATAGCTCGGAAGAATCCGGTGAGTTTCTTCGGCATGGTGTTGGTACTTGAAGGAACAAGCGTTCTGATCGCGTCGAAAGCTGCAGAGATCATTGAAGAAGAGTTGGGGCTGCCGTCTAAAGCCTTTACGTATCTCCGCTCTCATGGCGCTGTCGATATAGAACATATTGCTACCTACGAAAACATTGTGAATCGGTTGGAGCATGTCGACGATCGGGCCGCAGTGCTGCATGCCGCCAATGTTTTTTATCGCTTATACGCAGACGTCTTTAACGCGTTACCGCGGGCAGACGCAAAATCAAGGGCAGTAGCATGAAACTCGAGGCTTCAACTGTACTTCTAACAGGCGCAGCCGGAGGGATAGGCTCCGCGATCGCGCGTGAACTCAGCGCGAAAGGCGCGAAACTCCTGCTCACAGACCTGAATGAACAGGCGCTCGTCAACTTGGTTGCAGAGATTGAAGGCAGCAGCGGAAGCGCGCGCGCCATCGCTGCTGACATTTCAAGTGAAACGGATAGAAAGCGCTTAGTCACTGAGGCTCAAAGCGCTGGCGTCAACGTGCTTATCAATGCAGCGGGCCTGAATCCGTTTGCGCTGCTGGAGGACCAACCGGCTGAAAAGATTGCCTTGGCTGTTGCAGTGAACCTGGTGGCACCGATTCTGCTCTCCAAGGTGATGTTGCCGGTACTCAAAAGGTGCGACTCCGGGCACATCGTAAACATCGGGTCATCCTTTGGCTCGATTGGATTTGCCGGGTTTTCAACTTACTGCGCCACCAAATTTGCGATGCGCGGCTTTTCTGAGGCCATGCGGCGCGAGCTTGCTGACACTCGTATTAAAGTGCATTACGTGGCGCCGCGGGCCACAGAAACGCCGCTTGCCACCGACGACATCAGAGCGATGAACAAGGAGCTTGGCGTTGGCATGGACACGCCCGAGATCGTCGCGCGAGCCGTAGCCTCAGTTTTGCAGCATGAATCGAGGGAGTTTCATTTGGGACTGCCCGAACGAATCTATGCGGTGATCAATGCGCTGGCGCCAAGCCTCGTTGATCGAGCACTCGCGCGACAGTTGCCAATTATCCGTTATTACGCGAAACGCACGAATTCGAAGTTGGCGCCTTCAGATCGTATCGAAAACCAACCGAAATTAGTGGAGACACATTGATGAATACGAAATTCTTGAAACGACTGGGACTGACACTAGTCGCCTCGCTCATTGTCGCTCAAGCTGGCGTGGCGGCCAATTCCGAGTTTCGGTCAGAATTGCTGGCGTTGCAGCGCGAGTGGGCACAGGCGAATTTTGTTGCGGAGTCCAAGAAGGACCGCAGGTCTGCATTTGCTGACGTTGTCGAGCATGCCAACCAGCTCAGTGCGCGTTATCCAAGCCAGGCTGAAGTGATTGCTTGGGAAGGGATCGTATTGAGTACGTATGCCGGCGAGGTTAGCGCGTTCAGCGCTATGAAATACGCTAAAGCTGCTCGAGACAAGTTGCTGCTTGCGGAGAATCTGCAGCCGGATGCTCTGAATGGCGGCATTTACGCATCACTCGGGGCCCTGTATTCCAAAGTGCCAGGTGGTTTTGTTGGCTTTGGCGATAACGAGCTCGCGCGCGAGTACTTCCTGCGAGCACTCGAGGTTGATTCGAACAACATCGACAACAACTATTTTTACGGCGAGTTTTTGATCAAGCAGGGCGATTATTCTGCAGCACTCGAGGTTTTGAACCGCGCGCTGAGTACAAGCGTTGTCGCCGATCGACCGGTGTTTGATGCAGGACGTCGTGCAGAAATTGAGGCATTGATATTACAGGCGAAACAGTCCTAGTTACTTTCGGTGTGCTGAACGGGCGGCGCGCGTTTGTCTTGAATAACACAGACAAGCGCGCGCCTGTTCAATTGCACAGTTAGGCTAGCGTGCGTTGCGCTCCATCATGGGCTGGCCCGCGGGCATATGTTCGTCAACCGCAATGGCGAAGTAGCCACTGACGGCGTAAGTGTTCATTACGGCGACCATGTCCATTACGCCGTTATCACCGAAAAGTTCGCGCGCCTTAGCAAACGTTGCTGAATCGACATGCCGATCGCCAAACATCTGGCGGCCAAAGCGTATTACCACTGCGTCCGCTTCGTTGATGCCGGCGAGTGGCCGATTGTTAAGCACGACGTCGAGAACGCTTGCATCGACACCCGCTCGCAACGCGCTGGCCTCATGGGCGTTCCATTCCAGATCGTAGTTGGTTTCGCGACACGCAACCATGATGGCAAGTTCTCGCACATGTGCATTCAGCGTGCCATCGCCGACTGCAGCGTTGTGAAGATCAAATAGCGCTTTTGCAGCAGTCGGGTTGTACGCTGCGAATGCAAGTGGCCCGCTCAACACGCCCTCGGGGCTGCGGCCCGGCAGGACGTCGAAAATACTCTTTGCCTGTTCATCCAGGTTCTTGCGCTGGAGATAGGGCAGTCTGGCCAGTGAGTCTGCGTTTAGATCCGCCGGCAATTTAGCGCCGGACTGCGCCGCAGCAATGGCGGCTATCGTCGTCAAGGAAAGGACTGCAATGCCCCTATGGATTAACCGTTTAATGCGCATGTCTTTCTTCTCCCAGTGTTTGAACAGATTCGCGATAGCAGCGCAGCCGTATGCTGCGTCGTTCATTCAGTATGTGGCGCGTCTGCATCTGCCGCGTTTTGGGCTGCAATCGCAGCCGCTGCGGTCTCTGCATCCTTGGCTTCATTCGCCAATGTGATGATATATGCCCTTGCGGCGTCGGCGTCTTCGCGTGACAAAGCTGCAGCAAAAGACACCATGCCATTTGCAGTCAGCGCGCCGTCGAGGACAATTGCGTTGAAGAGTTCGGCGTTGGCTAAACTCGCCGAAGTGCGCAGGTCGGGAAAGGTGCCGATCCGATTGCCATGGCATTGCACGCAATTTTGTCCATACACAGCAGCACCGCGTGTTACAACTTCGGCTGATGCGGTATTGGGCGGCGGGTTCAGCTCAGGCGGCGAATATTCCGCTGCCGGAGGCAGCGCCGCGGAGCCGCCAATCTTGAATGCGAGGAGTCTGGAGTGGTTGGGCTGGTAGTAGGGCTGCAAGCCTCGGCCGGCTGCGACGGCGATGTATTGTTCGCCGTCGATTGCGTAGCTGATCGGGCCCGCCGCAACACCGGTTTGTGCGGAAAATGTCCACAGGCGGTCGCCATTGTCGGCGCGATAAGCGATGAACTCGCCTTGTCCGCCACCTGCGAACACCAGATCGCCGCCGGTTGCCAGCGTTCCGCCGTCGATGGCATTTTGTGGATCGAGAACCCGCCACACGGGACCTCGTCCAACTGGGTCCCAGCCCATCAGTGCGCCACGGTCTTCGAATTGAAGATCTTCGCGAGCGGCCATGTCTGCTTGCTGCGCCGGCGTGAGCGCCCGGCTGACGCCGGTGTTCGTGCCAACCGACGAAGGCGTGAAATCGGCGTCGGCGATATACGCTTGCGCGCTGTGTCGTGAGCCGAAATAGACGAGGCCGGTCTTTGGGCTAAACGACATGGGTCGCCAATTATGCGCACCCGCGCCCGTCGGCGTAACGAAGGCAACTTCGCCCGTGCGGTCATAGCGAGCCGCTGGGTTTTCGACCGGGCGGCCCGTTTCGATATCAACGTGGCTTGCCCAGTTCACCGGCACAAACGGATCAGCGGAAATCAGCTTACCGGTTGCTGCTTCCAGCACATAGAAAAACCCGTTCTTGGGTGCTTGCATGACGACGCGTCGCGTTACACCGTTGAAGTTGAGATTGGCAACCATGATCGGCTGTGTGGCGGTAAAGTCCCACGTCTCACCGGGCGTGGTTTGGTAATGCCAAACGTATGCACCGTCATCGGGATCAAGCGCGACGATGGACGCGAGGAAAAGGTTGTCGCCACCGCCCGGGCTGCGCAGTGATTGGTTCCAGGGACTGCCGTTGCCAACGCCTATAAATAAGAGATCGGATTGCGGATCGTAAACAATCGCG
>JAHEEO010000073.1:11941-12726 GCA_024640665.1 Rhodospirillales bacterium
TGCCACCATTCGCCAGACCAGGTTTTCGCTGCCATTTCCATGGCCGGGTTTTCGAATCCGTCGGCCGGATTTCCGGGTACCGTCCAGAAGCGCCAGTCCAATTCACCATTTTCCGCGTCGTATGCTGAGACGTATCCGCGGACGCCAAATTCAGCGCCGGAATTACCCACCAGGACGCGGCCTTTGACGACACGCACTGCACCGGTGGTGGAGTAACGTTGACTGCGGTCAATCGTGTAGACATCCCAGACCGGTTCACCCGTTGCGGCATCGAGTGCGACTAAGCGGCCATCGAGCGTCCCGACGAAGATCTTGCCGTTCCAGGCAGCAACGCCACGATTTACGACACCGCAGCACACATTGACTGCCCAATCGTGAGGCACTTCGGGGTCATAGCGCCATAGCTGTTCGCCGGTCTTGGCATCATAGGCAAATACGTTGCTCCACGACGAGCTGAGATAAATTACGCCATCGACGAGTATCGGTGTGGATTCCTGGCCCCGATTCAAAGGAATGTCGGCAAACCAGGCGAGGCCGAGTTGCTCGACATTTTCGGTGTTGATCTGATCGAGCGGGCTATAACGCTGCTCTTCATAGGTTCTACCATGCGAAAGCCACTGCTCCGGCTCGGCTTCTGCCGCGAGCATCCTAGCCTCATCAACGGCAGCTGCGTCCGGCTGAGCGGGCGTATCCGCGGGCTTTGGCGCGCATGCCGAAATACCGAGCATGACGGCGCTGGCAGAAATGATAGAAATTCGCATCGCGGTCCCCCTTAATGTCGTCAG
>JAHEEO010000074.1 GCA_024640665.1 Rhodospirillales bacterium
GGTATTACCAGAGTGTAGCGACGCTCTGATCCAGGCAGTGTCAACTCATGCATGCCCGGTTTAGTGATGATTGGTTGCCCAAAGGTACTGCTGCTAAAGACCAATAGACTTAAAGCGATGTTCTTGACCATGTTCTTGCCTTTCGCAGTGAGTTGCGAGCGTTCTCAGGCCCACAGCATAAGCGATGAGCGTTCCAGAATCAGAGCAGTCCGCATTGATTCGGCGCGGCAACCTGTCTATCGTCAAGGGTGATTACTAGGCGTGGCAAACGGTCTGCCGATGCTGCAGACGAAGGGGGTCGATGAATATTCAATTATGGCGAACGGTCCTTACCGTGATTTGCCTGATCGCGGGGAGCGTTTCACTCGCCCAATCCACAGCAGATTCTGGTGCTATGGGCGTCGCGTGGCCAAGCTACGGCGGCGACTTGGGCCATACGCGTTACGCGGCGCTCGATCAGATCGATGCCGGCAACTTCGGTTCGCTTGAGGTCGCCTGGCGCTTCAGCGTCGCCAACCTGGGGCCAACGCCTGAATATCGTTTTCAGAGCACGCCGGTTATGGTGGACGGCGTGCTTTACACCACCGGTGGTACGCGCCGCGCCGTGACTGCGCTCGATGCGACGACCGGCGAGCAGCTATGGATGTACAGCCTGGACGAGGGTGAACGCGGCGAAAACGCACCGCGCAAACTTTCGGGCCGCGGCCTTGCCTTCTGGCGCGAGGGCACTGACAAGCGCGTGCTCTATGTGACCCCGGCTTATCGGCTTATCGCGTTGGATGCAGACACCGGCCGTCCGATCGAGAGCTTTGGGAATGATGGTCGCGTCGATCTTCGCGATGGACTCGAGCAGGGCGATGCTTGGGACACGAGCCAGATCGGACTGAACTCGCCGCCGACGATTGCGGACGGCGTGGTTATCGTCGGTGCGGCACATACGCCTTTTGCGCCAGCTGATCAGGCGACCAATGTTAAGGGCTATATCCGCGGCTACGATGTTGTCACGGGCAAATTACTGTGGACATTCCATACGGTGCCGCAGCCGGGTGAGCCCGGCTATGAGACTTGGCTCGATAATTCAGCTGAATCCGGCGGCGGGAATGCCGGTGTGTGGGCTGCAATCTCAGCCGATGCGGCGCTCGGCCTTGCCTATTTGCCCGTCGAATCTCCTTACAGCGATATGTATGGCGGGCTGCGGCCTGGCCAGAATCTCTACGGTGAGAGTATTGTCGCCGTCGATCTGCAAACCGGCGAGCGGCGCTGGCACTATCAGCTCGTGCACCATCCACTGTGGGACTATGACATTCCAGCTGCGCCGATCCTGGTCGATGCTGTCAAGGACGGCAAAACCATAAGAGCGCTCGCGCAAGCGACCAAGCAAGGGCTGCTGTTTGTCCTGAACCGCGAAACCGGGGAGCCTGTCTGGCCAATCGAAGCAATGCCGGTGCCAGGTGGCAGCGTCGGTGGCGAGTGGTATTCGCCGACACAACCAATGCCGACGATACGGTACGGTCACCAAGGAATAGCGACCGACGACCTGATCAACTTTACGCCGGCGCTGCGCGCCGAGGCCGAGCGCATCGTGTCTGAGCATCGAATCGGACCGATTTACACACCGGCTGTGCCGTTCGACCCGAATGGGCCTGTCAGTACGCTGATGGTTATGGGCGGGAGCAACTGGCCGGGCGGCGCCTACGATCCAGACTCGCACATTGTCTATGTCACGGCCAGCGTCGGCGTGAACAGCATGACGATCTGCCGCTACGCCGAGGGCTCGGCAATGCCGCGCGGTATCTGCCTGGGTCCGGACGCCGGTGCCTTCGGCGGCCTGCGCGGCATTAATGTTCAGGGTTTGCCGCTGTTGAAGCCCCCCTATGGCACGATTGCCGCGGTGGACCTTACTAAGGGCGAGGTGCTTTGGGAAATTCCGAATGGCGACACACCCGAGGAGATTCGTGCACATCCGGCGCTCGCTGGAGTTGAGCTCGGCCGCACCGGCCGCGCCGGCCAGCCGCCCGGCGCACTTGCGACGAAGTCACTACTGATTGCAGCCGAACCCGGTTACGGACCAACGCTCGACGGGCGTCGCGGTTCGATGCTCCGAGCTTACGACAAAGCCACCGGCCGGGAACTGGCGGCGCTGCAGCTGCCCGCGCCGCAGAGCGGTTCTCCAATGACATACATGTGGAATGGCCGCCAGTATCTCGTCATCGCCGTAAGCGGGCCCGGTTATCCCGGCGAACTGATCGCGTTCACGGCGCCGGCGGATTTGTAAAGAGTTCAGAAAGGCTGCCGCAAAGGCGGCGCGTAGAGAAGGGCGAAAGCATGAAGAGGTTTATTCCAACACTGTTGTTAGTGCTAGCGGTTGGTGCTGGGTCGCGAGTAATTGCACAGCACGCGACGGCATTTGATATCGAGGACGGTGGCCGCGCATTCGAAAGTACCTGTGCCGGTTGTCATGGGCCGGACGGTAATCTCATCGCCGGCATTGATTTTCGCCGCGGTGTGTTTCGACGGCCGCTGACAGACGCTGAAATCGTGGCAATTATTTTGCGCGGCATTCCGAATACGCCGATGCCGGCAACGCCTGGGATGAACGAAGAGCAGGCAACGCAGATCGTCGCGTATCTGCGCTCGCTGCCGGAAACATTTACTGAGCCCAGCACAGTCGGCGACGCGGCACGCGGGCAAGCAATTTTTGCGGGCGAAGGCCAATGCCTGGATTGCCACAGTGTCGCCGGTGAGGGCTCACGGCTGGGGCCGGACCTGAGTCGCATCGGGCTTGATCGCCGTGCTGCCGAGATCGAACTTTCGCTGCTCGACCCGGATGCCGAAATCCAGCCCACCAATCGGTTTGTAACGGTAACGCCACGGCGTGCCGAGCCGGTTACAGGCCGGCTGCTTAACCACGATACTTTCACTGTGCAGCTCATGCTCGCCGATGAGCGTCTGCAATTGTTCGAAAAATCGGAACTGCGAGACTTGGCTTTTGTCGCTTCGCCAATGCCCTCATATCGTGGCAGCTTGGACGCGCAGGCGCTTGCCGACGTCTTGAGTTACCTTGTTTCATTACGCGGAGATTCCCTGCCATGAGAAACTTTCACCGCAGTCTACTGGCGCTTGCGTTCAGCCTTGCCGCATCGCTTGCGGCATTGCCCGCCGTTCAGGCGCAGGTGAGTTTTGAGCGTATTCTCAATGCCGAACGCGAACCGGAGAACTGGTTGAGCTACTCGGCTACGCTCGACAATCAGCGCTATAGCCGGCTCGACTCAATAAATACTCGCAACGTCGCTGAGCTCGAGCTTGCCTGGGTCTGGCAGGCGCGCTCGCTCGAGAAATTCGAAGCAACACCGCTCGTCGTCGACGGCATCCTGTATACCGTTCAGGCGCCTAATGATGTTGTAGCGCTCGATGCGGCCACGGGGCGAGTGTTCTGGACCTATCACCACGAGCCGTCACCGCTGGCGCGCACCTGCTGCGGGCGCGTGAATCGCGGCCTCGCAATCGTCGGCGACACTTTGTTCATGGGTACGATCGATGCGCACCTGCTGGCAATCGATGCGAAGAGCGGGGCACTCATCTGGGATACAACGGTGGCTGACGCGGCCGAGAACTATTCGATTACGATGGCGCCGATGGTCGTCCGCGACAAAGTCATGATTGGCACGGCTGGTGGCGATTTTGCAACGCGCGGGCAAATCGCTGCATTTGATGTCGCGACTGGCAAAGAGTTATGGCGCTTCCACACAATTCCGGCCCCTGGTGAGCCGGGGAACGAAACATGGGCCGGGGATTCCTGGAAGACCGGCGGCGCTGCCGTCTGGAATGCGGGCGCCTACGATCCGGAGTCGAATCTGGGATTCTGGGGTACGGGAAATCCGCAACCGGATTGGGATGGACGTGAGCGTCGCGGCGACAACCTCTACAGTGATAGCGTCGTCGCGCTCGACGTCGACACCGGCGAGCTGGCCTGGCACTTTCAATTCACGCCGCACGACGAACTTGACTACGACTCGACACAAGTGCCTGTGCTGGCCGATATCGTTTGGCGTGGCGAGCCCCGCCGTGTAATGCTTTGGGCGAATCGCAACGGGCTCATGTATGTGCTCGATCGGGTCACCGGAAAGTTTCTGTTCGGTAAGCCTTACGTCGAAGTGAATTGGATGGACGGCTTCGATGCCAACGGCCGGCCACAGCGTGTGCCCGGAATGTTGCCATCGCCGGAGGGGACATTGATCCGACCGCACGTGCACGGCGCGGTCAATTGGGCACCGCCATCCTTCAGCCCCCGCACAGGACTGTTTTACGTCTCGCACTGGGAAAACTCCGGCATCATGGCCATTGAAGGGCAGTTTCCGCAGCCCGTCGGTATCAACCGCCGGCAGACGGCAATGGGCCAGGTAAATCTCGAGCCGTTCTTTAATAACGACGACGAAGCTTATGGCGTAGTCCGCGCTTACGATCCCGATACCCTCGAGCCGGTCTGGGAATTCAAGATGACAGATATCACTTGGGGTGGCGTGCTGACGACAGCCGGTGATCTTGCGTTCGGCGGTGGCAGGGAAGGCTACCTGCTTGGACTCGATGCACGCAGCGGTGAATTGCTGTGGCGGGCTTCGCTGGGTGGACAGATCAGCAGCGCGCCGATGAGCTACGCGGTGAACGGGAAGCAATTCATCGCGATTGCTGCCGGCAGTGCGCTGTTTACGTTTGTACTGCCGGAGCGCTAGAGCTGTGCGACTGCAAAGTTTCGGCGTCTTCCGCGCCTTCAGTACCTTTGGCATGCTGGCCATTAGCGGGTTTGTCCTGGCACAGTCATCGGGCAATTTCACGGCACGCTTGAGCTGGGTGCCTATCAGCTTGGCGCAGCAAAAATTGGTGGCCGGGGAGGGCTCTGCGACGGCGACGCTTGCTCGCGCCCGACTGACTATAAACGGCACCTTTGTCGGCTTGCCTGAAGCTGCAACGATAGCGCGTCTGCACTACGGTGCGGCCACTGGCGCGCGGGGTCCGGCCATCGCCGAACTTGAAGTGACGCACGCCACAGATGGCGCGATAGCCGGCGAAGTTCAACTGGACCGCGAACAGCGCGCGGCGCTCCTGGCAGGCCAGCTCTATATTCAGTTGTATGCAGAACGAGGGGTGCCGCCGGACGATGCTGTGCTGCGCGGTTGGCTGCTCAGGGATACGACATCGGCATCTGCCGGGCGTCGCAATGAACGTTGATGCAATGAACAAGGACACAAGAACTATGCGGCAGATCCCGAGGCTGTTTACGCTGAGCTGTGCTGCCGTGCTTGCGCTGACGGCAACCGCGGCATGGTCATACACGCAAGAGCAGGCAGCCGCTGGCGGCGCCGCATACGTGCAGCGGTGCGCGATTTGTCACGGTGCCAATCTGCGGCAGCTACCGGACGCGCTTATCGCGGGGCGGGAATTCGTCGCGAAGTGGGGCAACCGTAGCGTCAACGAATTGGTGACACATATTCAGTCATCGATGCCGCCCGATGATCCCGGTGGGCTGCCGGCAGAAACCTATCTGCAGATATCCGCTTATGTTTTGCAGGCCAACGGCGGCGTCCCTGACGGGCAGGCGATGACAGTTGCTACGGCGGTGCGAATCGGGGCTAGCCTGACGGCGGAGCAGCCTGCCGGACCAATAGCGCTTGCTGGCGCGCAGTCACCTCAAGAACCTACCGGCGTCACTGTGGCGGGTACCGTCCCGAATTTCGTTCCAGTGAACGAAGACTTGCTGCGCGAACCCGACGACGGCGACTGGCTGATGCTGCGCCGCGACTACAGCGCGTCGAGTTACAGCCCACTCGAACAGATCACCACCGACAATGCGCATTTGCTGCAGCTTGCCTGGATATGGCCGATGCGCGAAGGCGGTACCAACCAGCCGGCGCCGCTCGCCTACAACGGCACGCTCTATCTCGCCAACACCGGCGGGATCGTGCAGGCGCTGGACGGCCGTAACGGGCAGCTGATCTGGGAGCACAGTGTTGGCGCAGAGGTCGCTCCGCGGGGACTGGCACTCTACAACAATATGCTGATTTTTCAGAGTGCACCGGGATGGGCTATTCGGGCACAGGAAGCGCGCTTGATCGCACTCGATGCACGCACTGGTGAAACGATTTGGGACGTTGTCATGCCGGATGTTTATGCTTCGAATAGCGGCCCCATAGTGGCAGGCGGCCTGATCATTCAGGGCATGGGTACCTGCTCGATATACGAAGACAAGAAATGCCTGATCAGCGCATACGATCCGGCAACTGGTGCACCGCGCTGGCGTTTTCGAACCATCGCGCTGTCGGATGAGCCCGGCGGTGACACCTGGGGCGGACTCGCGGATATTTACCGTGCCGGCGGCGAAACTTGGATCACCGGCAGCTACGATCCGGAGCTCAACTTGACCTATTGGGGTACGGCCCAGGCCAAGCCCTGGATGCCCCCTAGCCGTGGTATGAATGCCCGCGACGATGCGCTATATACAAGTTCCACTGTTGCACTCGACGTCGCTACCGGCGAGCTCGCATGGCATTACTCCCACGCGCCGGGCGAAACGTTTGATCTCGATGTCGTTTTCGAGCGTGTACTTGTCGATGCCGGCAACGAGAAGTGGGTGCTGTCTGCTGGCAAGGACGGAGTGCTGTGGAAACATGATCGGGTGACAGGCGCGTACATCGATCACGCGGAGACGGTGTTTCAAAACGTTTGGGCACGCTTCGATCCGGAGACAGGTCGGCCGCAATATCGCGACGATATTTTGGATGTGAAAGTTGGCGAGTGGCTCGATGGCTGCCCAAGCACCGCCGGTGGCAAGAATTGGCATGCGATGAGTTTTCACCGACCATCGCGCCAGCTCATCATTCCGTTGAGTCAAAGCTGTGTGTCGATGCGCGCGCAGCCCGTTGAGCAGGTGCCGGGCGGTGGCAGCGGCGGCGGTGCGGATCGCCGTTTCTTCGAGATGCCTGGAACGAACGGAAACGTTGGGAAGCTGGCTGCGTTCAACGTCGATACGCTCGAAGAAAGTTGGTCGCTCGAACAGCGTGCTTCGTTCATGACGTCGGTGCTTTCAACCGCCGGTGGTCTGGCGTTCGCAGGCGATCTCGACCGCGGTTTCAAAGCCGTCGACGTGCGCGACGGCAGTGTGGTCTGGGAGACGCGACTCGCCACGTCGGTACAGGGTTTTCCAATCAGTTTCGCTGCAGACGGCCGGCAGTACATTGCCGTGGCAACTGGACTCGGCGGCGGCAGTCCGCGCGGTGTGCCGGCCACTATTACGCCCGAGATACGTTCACCAAACCGCGGTCACGCGCTGTATGTTTTTGCATTGCCTCGGCAATGACAAGCGCGCTGCAAGTCAAACAGTCGGCGGCATAAAGGCGTTTTAGCCCGCGAGGGCAAAAACTAGTCGGGCAGCGCAAATACCCAGACTGTCGCGCCGCGGTTTGCGGGGCTGCGCAACTCAGGTACGAGCGGCGCGAAGCTGCGAGGGTGAAACCCGCCTTCGCCAACGACGATGGCCACGTATTGTTTGCCATCGACTGCGTAACTGATCGGGCTCGAGCTGGAGACGTCATTGAGCCGCGTTTCCCAGCGCATACGGCCGTTACGCGCATCGTAAGCGCGGAAATATCGGTCAAATGACGCAGCGAATACCAGCTCGCCAGCCGTTGCCAGCACGCCAGACGTCTGCGGTGCGCGCTGGCGAGTTGTCCATACCGTCTCGAGCGTATCGAGATTGATGGCCTGCAGCCGACCGTAATTTCCGTCGCTGTCCGGCCTTGGCCGGATTCCCCAGTTCACGCCCGATGACAAACCACCAGTGCCACCGCCGGGCACTGGAAACATATCCATGCAGGCTTCGTTGAGTGGCACCACAACTACGCGCCGCGATTCGATGTAGGCAGCGGGCAGAAAGTTTTTTGCACCGGCGCCGTGAGGACAGATCAGCTGCACGCTGCCGTCCGGGTAACGACTGCGGTCCACGCGTTTCTCGCCAGTGCGCGTATCGATCTCGGTTACAATGTTATTCAGGCCTAAATCGAGCGCATACAGAAACTCTCCGGTTTGTGCATCGATTGCTTCATAGATTCCAATCTTGCCAGCGGTTAGCACAACGCGCCGCGCGACGCCGTCGATCGTTTGATCGAGAATTTGGCGCTCAAAAGCCCAGTCGAGATCCCACTGGTCATTAGGAAAATGCTGAAAGTGCCAGACGAGCTCACCGGTTTCGGGGTCGATGGCCAACGTCGAGTTGGTGTAGAGGGCATCGTTGGTGACGCCCGGCGAGTTGTTCGGCTCGAGCAGCGGTCCGGTATCGTAGGTATTGCCGGTGCCAAAATAGGCGAGTCCCGTTTCCGGATCGTAGCTGCCCGGAGTCCAGACGGAGGCGCCACTACGCTCGTCAAATGGGATGCCGTTCCAGCTCTCGCCGCCAGGCTCACCCGGTCGCGCGATCGTGCCGAGCCGCCAGGCGACTTCGCCGGTCGCTGCATCGAGTCCGACGATCTGCGGCCCGCCGGGTTTTGCACCGACACCTGTACCTGTTGTGCCAACCATGACCTTGCCGCGCGCAATGAGCGGCCCGCCGTTGAGACCTTCTCGCATGCGGAAGTCGCCGACGCGCGTATCCCAGGCAGGCTTGCCCGTTGCTACATCGAGCGCCACGACGTGCACGTCGGACGTACCGAGATACAGTAGCTCGCCATGCAGTGCAAGGCCGCGCTTGTGAAATGGCGAGGCACCCGGCTCGAGCGCATGGTTGTACTGCCACAGCAGGTCGCCTGTCTTGGCATCGAGCGCTTGCACAACGTCGCCATAGGATTGCACAAAGAGCGTTCCGTCACGAACCAGTGGCACACCCTCGGCGGAGCCTGCCGGTAGAGTCCAGCTCCATGCAAGCCTCAGATCCTCGACGTTGCGCGTGTCGATGTCTTTCAGCGGGCTGAAACCGTGCGCGTCGTAGCTGCGCCGCCAGCCGAGCCAGTCGCCAGAGGGCGGGCTTTCGATCGCTGTGTCGGCCACCGCAGTAAAGTCGTTCAAAGGCGTCGGTCGGTCGATACTTAATCTTTCGGTATAGGGCGAGTACGCCATAAAGGAGAAGCCTCCAGCCGGCACCTGCATTGCGGCGAGTGCGCGCGGGTCAGCTGGCAAGGGGGTCTCTCCGGCGACGATATCGTTTTGCTGAAGAATGAACGCGACGAGTGCCGCGTAAGTGTCAATTGGCAACGAGCCGGGGTTGGCAGTCGGCATCGTTGTGCGGGTGACGTCGAACAGTGCCTGTACCGATTGACCGCCATACTTGCGCATGAACGCGTCGCCCTTGAGCGGTGCGCCGAGCGGGCCGTCGTTGAGATTGGGCCCGTGGCAAACCACACAAGTTTCGCTGAAAACAGTACGGCCCGTCTCGGCCTGCGCGGCGGTAAATGACAGAGCCACTTCCTGACCTGTCGCAAGCGCGCCGGTGAGCGCCGCGAGTGCAAACACTAAAAACTGCAGACGCTTGGACATGAAGCCCCCTAATAATCGTTCGGCGGCCTCAGGCAGCCTCAGCCGCAATTACTTACTGCTGCTCGGCCTCTCTTTCTGCGGCACGCTCGCCTGACAATATGTTTGCCATGCCATAGTTGCCCTCCGTGCACGCATACTCGAAAAGCAAAGCATCCATTGCGGTGAGCGGGTACACGCCACTCCACGGCTCCGCCCAAGTATCGGAATCGACGACTGTGAACGCGTATTCGACAGTGTCTTCATCGACACGTGTGAAGCGCTCGGTCACGTGCAGGTTTTCGGTTGCGTTGCGCCACCGGGTGTCGGGATGGAAGCCTCGCGTTTCGACTACCAAGGTTTCGCCTTCCCATCGGCCCACCGAAGTGCCGTTCCATTGCGGCAGCGTTTCGCTTGGCAGTTCACGGCCATCCGTCGGAATGATTCTCGGATCGCCCATTTCGCCTTGAATGACAACATAGCCGGGGCTCTGGAATATCTGCAGATTACTGTTGTAGCCGCGCGGCAGAATCGGCGCGAGCGTGCTCGGCCATACAATACAGCGTTCGGTGAGAGACCGATTCTCCGGCCCGTCGTATTCGTGGCCTCTGCGAGCCGCTGCGTATGCGTCACGGCGTGCCACTGCGGCGGGTAAGAGCGGCGGAATTCGACCGTTCTCCGGCATGATTACGATTGACGTACGTAAGTTTGGTGACGATACGCCCTCATTTTCGCTCAACGCGAACGTGCCCATGTCGTAGTGAACGTCTGCTTGTGTTCCGGGCGTTGTCTCGTCGTCCTCGTCTGCTGCCTCGAGCTTGCGTTGCGCAAACTCCGCGAATTCGTCAGCTGTGAGGAATTCCTTGTTGCCGAGTTCGGGCGGTCGCTCCAGTGGTGCGGTCGTAAACTCGGCATACACGCCCGCAAGATCGGGCTCGCCCCAGGCCGTTTTCGGATGGCTCTGCGCTGCTGCCGTGTGCACGGGCGTTATTAATGGAATGGCTAGTGTCACGACGCCGGTAAAAAAACCGGCAGTCATTGAATTTGCTTTTTGTTTCATTGTCTCGATGCTCCCTCCGGCGCTGTCGTGCCCGGTTTACGCAAGTGTCCGTAGATCCTCTCTTCCGCGTATGGCTCGCATTTGAATTCCAGCAACTGGAAGTTCTCATCGACAATGCGATAGAGCGGCATTTGAATCGTCCACGGCCGCGAAAACACCGTGGGGTCGTCGATTGTGGCGGTGTACTGCAAGTGGTTCGGACCGATTGGCGTGTAGCGCTCTTCGATGCGGGCGTTGGCGCTGGCGTAGTTGCCCGCGCGATCCA
Source organism: Rhodospirillales bacterium (assembly GCA_024640665.1). Classification (GTDB taxonomy): domain Bacteria; phylum Pseudomonadota; class Gammaproteobacteria; order Steroidobacterales; family Rariloculaceae; genus JAHEEO01. Next base: position 10,821 of record JAHEEO010000074.1, read on the forward strand.
GCCAGGTTTGGCCGTTGAGCCCAGAGACCTCGACGACAAAAGTATCGCCGTCCCAGTGCGCGTTTGACCAACCCATCCAGCTGTCGAGTGGCGCCTCATCCTCGCCATTCACGAAAATCCGTCTGAACCCGGTGGCGAACTGGTACGCGATCACCACGTCCTGCGCATTCTGGAAGATCTGAAACGGATAGGGCATGTAAGTCGAGCGCGGTACACCACCCATGTAGCAGTTGCCTTCCGGGTCGTCCGTCAGGCGGTTTGCGAAGCGTTGCTCCCGCTCGGCGAGCGCTGCCGGCAGGTAAGGGATCGTTCCGTCGGCGACCACGCCTTGACCCGGTGGAACCGCAAACTGGGCACCAAGCTCCAAGACGACAGGATAATCCGAGACGTGGGGTTCGAGGTTCCAGTGCGCCGTGTTGACTGCCTGCCAGACCCCGCTTAAATCCGGGTGTCCGTCTGCAGCGCGCGGAAACTCGGTCAAAACGCCATCGGCATGGGCCGTCATGGCGGTGAATAATGCAAGCGCAGCGGCGACTAACCGGCTCATGGTGACTCGCCGCTTTGGCCAGGGGCTTGTGTCCCTTGGAAAAACAGCTCGCGGCCGTCGGCAAATGCCAGATCTCGGCCGACGGCTCGGTGTGAACCGTCGCGTGCCTGATAGCCTCTAATGACGAGCTCGGACCCGACCGGAATCGATTGTTTGGTGACGCCGCGGCGCACGAGCGCATTCGGGCTGCCGCCTTCGATCATCCAGACGACCGGTTCGCCATCGTCGCCGATGACTTCGACATGAATCCAAGAGTGCGGATTGATCAGCTCGACCTTGGTGACCTTGCCTTCTAGCTCGACAGGCCGTTCGACATCGAACTCGGTAGAAAACGCGTGGTGCGCGTGAACTGCGGTGGCTGCAAGTATGCCCCCAACCGCATGGAATACCAGCTTGGCAAATCGCATTGCAGTTCCCCTTTTGTCAACATTGTTCAGCCTGGCAATGCCGAATGGTCGGTCCGCAACTGCTTGCGGCCTGATCGCACGCGCTTGGCTGAGCTTGGCTTCGATTGTAACGAGTTATTGACGGAGCCGCCTAGCGGTGTATCTCAGGGTTGTTGCTGCAGCTCCTGCCGACGCAGTTCTTCGAGTTCTTCGAGTTCTTTATTGTTGGTGCAGTAGAACTCGTATACCTCCCCGTCCCCAAGCGTCCAGCGACGCGGCGCGGATTTCCAGGGTTTCTGCAGGACCTCCGGGTCTTCAACCGTGATCTCGACAATAAGGTAGTTCATCGATGGGCGACTATAGCGCTCGATGACGCGCAGCTGGTCGCTGTGGAACCAGCCGTTGGGCAGAATGTAGGTGCGGTCATCAAAGCCGACTGACTCGACCACCAGCGTATCGTCGTCCCAATGTGCCGCGCTGTTGCCGTGGAAAAGGGGCTCTGGATACTCTGGCAACGGCCGGCCATCAAGATGGATGACGCGCCAGTTATTCAGTACTTCGTAAAGCTGGGCGAGCAGGTTTGGCTTGTGGATCATCAATGTCGAATAAGGGTTCTGCAGCCATATGGCAGGTACGCCGCGGGGCATGCAATTGACGGAGGACTTGGACAATTCAAGTTCGGTGGGCGTCATTGCCTCGATTTTTTCGAGTGCCCAGGGCTGAAACAGCGGCGGTTCCTCAGGCGTGCGCTGCCGGTCGAACGTTCCAATTGCCGCTGGGTCAACACCGAAGCGACCGCTGACACCCTGGCCGGCGCCGTTAGGCAGCCAGTGGCCGGTCAGGTCAGGCCGGCCGTTGGCAAGCCGGGGTGGCGGGCCGCCCGGCGGCAACAGGCCGATGGCATATTCACTCTCAGGCGTGGGTCCTGTCTGTGCGCCATCAGC
>JAHEEO010000075.1 GCA_024640665.1 Rhodospirillales bacterium
GAGCCGGTATTCGGCGCATGGCGATAGGTACGCAGCGCGCCACCATCGATCCAAGCATTCGACACGGCAGAAATTATTTGCTCCCGGCTACCGCCGAGCAGCCGCGTTACCACGGCTGCAGTAGCCACTCGAACCAATAAAACATGATCAAGACCGACGCGATTAAAACTGTTTTGCAGCGCCAGAACGCCTTGGATCTCATGCGCTTGAATCATCGCGCTCAAAACGTCATGCATTGTCAGCGGTTGACGGCCTTCGATGCGGTTGCGTCGGCTAACGTAATCGGCGACGGCCAAGATGCCGCCCAAATTATCGGATGGATGCCCCCACTCAGCGGCAAGCCATGTGTCGTTAAAATCCAACCAGCGGATCATCGCGCCGATGTTAAAAGCCGCTGCAACCGGGTCTAGCTGAAACGCAGTTCCAGGCACACGAGCACCCAGCTGAAACTCAGCCCCGGGAACGACCGGTCCGAGCAACTTCGTGCAAGCCGGGTAGTTCAAAGCGAGCATTCCGCAACCCAGCGTATCCAACAAGCAGTGCATGGCCGTATCACGTGCCTGGGTGGATAGCGCATCGAATTGCAGCACGTAGTCCGCAACACTGCAAAGCAAGGAATCTGGATCCGGGCGTCGCGTTTCTCGAGTACCAATATGTGCCATAAAGCAACTTGCATTAGAACTGGGGAACACAACCTAGCATGGCTGTTTTGGTCCCGCAAAATTACCCGCCGAACGCTCGGAAATTGCGAGCGTTTCTATACGAGTTGGGTTAGCATATCAGCGGTGCACCGTTCGTCGAGCCAGCAGGCACCGGGCCTGACTCTCCATTAGCGGTACTTGAACCACTAAGGAGATCCTACATGGGCAGAAAACTATACGTCGGCAACCTTCCCTACTCGGCAACCGAAGAAGCTTTGTCAGAAAAATTTGGCGAATTCGGCCAAGTCGAGTCTGCCAAACTCATCATCGACCGCGACACCGGCAGAAGCAAAGGTTTCGGATTCATTGAAATGGGTTCCGACTCGGAAGCCCAAGCAGCCATCGACGCACTCGACGGCACTGACTATGAAGGCCGCCCACTTCGCGTCAACGAAGCTAAGCCGCAAGTCAAACGATCAGGTGGCGGCGGCGGTGGTGGTGGCGGTCGCTGGTAAAAGCCAAGCCCTATCAGAATTCAACCTTCGCAAATGGAATCGTCGCAGTATTGCGACGATTCCATGCCGCTACCTGCTAAACCCGTCACATTCAATGCGCCTTCATCGTAGTTACATGTCAATGTAGTCATCCCTACGAAAGAAGCGTCATGTTCCGAATAGCCGTATCGCTCTCATTAATAACCCTCCGACGCGTGGTTAATCGCCAGCGATCGACCTTGGCGTTGCTGTGATGCCTGCTTCATGCCGGGGAAACCCACTGGCATCAATGGTCTCCAAATAGCCATGCCAGACTGCATAACCAATGACCGGCAGTATCACGACCAAGCCGACAAATGCGGTTGCAACACCGATAAGCAAGCCAATGACAATCAACGCAAGCCAGACCGCCATAGCAAGTTTATTGCGCAGGACCGCGTTGATTGACGTTACTACGGCTGTTACAGCATCGACCCTTCGGTGCATGATCATCGGCAAAGAGAAAGCGCTAACGGAAAATGTGACGCTGGCAAACACTGCGCCGACAGCGGATCCAATAGCGAGGTAAGTCGATAAATCCGATAACGAAGGATTTCCCCGCATCGGAAAAAACACGCCAACCATTGCGCCCGCTCGCGCCCAGACCAAGAACACGATCAGCAGCATCAGCGCGAAAACCATCTCGTTACCAATATAGCGCCGAAAGCCGGCCCGCAATGCTCGCTTCAAGCTGGGCCGTTGCCCGCGTTCGAGTTGCGCACTAATCGCGTACAGCCCTATACAACTGAGCGGCGCCAGGAATATGAAGCCACCCACCATAGCGAACATGAACCAGAAGCTGCCGTAAGCCCAAGCTAACCAACAGACAACTGCCATGATGACTGCCATAAACGCGCCGTAGGCTATGCTCTGCAGGCATGCGCGGCAGAAGTCCCGAGCTCCGAGCCGCAACCAGTGCAGCGACGCTAACGGCCGCAGCTGTCGGCATGGCGCAACAAATGGCAGCTCGGCGTTATCCGGAAGTTCCGATTCCAAGACTTACCCTCCCCCAGGGCGGCGACATTCGACGCCGGTCACAAAACGAACCCTATCTCCTTATTTTTCCACGGAACATAGGGATTATCCGCAGCGACGGACAGGGATAACTACGTATCAACACACAAAACCAAATTGTGCATAATGCCGCCTGCCCACCCACAGCAGGGAACCAAGCGCACCATGGAAAGCGCTAAAACTTACAGCGATACCGTTGTTCGGCAGTTTGCGATTGTCACCATTTTATGGGGCATCGTCGGCATGACCGTCGGCTTATGGATCGCGGCTCAACTCCTTTGGCCCGTGCTCAATTTCGACATCTCATGGCTTAGCTATGGCCGATTGCGCCCACTGCACACCAATGCCGTAATTTTCGCCTTTGGCGGATCGGCACTCTTTGCAACATCCTATTACGTCGTGCAGCGCACTTGTCACGTTTCATTGTTCTTGCCGCGACTCGCCGCCTTCACCTTTTGGGGATGGCAAACCGTTATCGTACTGGCTGCGGTCACGCTGCCTCTTGGCTTGACCCAGGGCAAAGAATATGCGGAGCTTGAATGGCCAATCGATCTGCTTATTGCTGCCGTTTGGATCGCATACGGGGTCGTTTTCTTCGGTACGCTTGCGACCCGTCGCGTAAAGCATATCTACGTCGCTAATTGGTTCTATGCAGCATTTATCATTACGGTTGCATTGCTGCATATTGTGAACAGCCTGGCCATCCCGGTCAGCGTTGGTAAAAGCTACCCTATTTATTCCGGCACCGTCGATGCGATGGTCCAATGGTGGTATGGCCACAACGCCGTTGGATTCTTCTTGACTGCCGGCTTCCTCGGCATCATGTACTACTTCGTACCGAAGCAGGCACAGCGGCCCATCTATTCATACCGACTGTCAGTAGTTCACTTCTGGGCGCTCATCTCCATTTACATGTGGGCTGGCCCGCATCATTTGCACTACACAACGCTGCCAGACTGGGCTCAATCGATCGGCATGGTGTTCTCGCTGATGCTATTGGCGCCGTCGTGGGGTGGCATGATCAACGGCATCATGACGCTTTCCGGCGCATGGCATAAATTGCGCACCGACCCGATCCTCAAGTTTATGATTGTTTCGTTATCGTTCTATGGCATGTCGACATTCGAAGGCCCGATGATGTCGATCCGAACAGTAAACGCGCTGTCTCATTACACAGACTGGACAATCGGTCACGTGCATTCTGGCGCGCTCGGGTGGGTAGCAATGATTTCTGTTGGCGCGCTGTACAACCTGATCCCCCGAGTATTCGGCAGGGACAAGATGTACAGCACACCGCTGATCGACGTGCATTTCTGGACCACGACTATCGGCATCGTTTTGTACATTGCATCAATGTGGATTGCCGGCGTCATGCAAGGCCTGATGTGGCGCTCGGTCAACGACGACGGCACATTGACATACAGCTTCGTTGAAAGCTTGGAAGCCACCTACCCCTTCTACGCGGTACGCCTTTTGGGCGGCGCTTTAGTCCTCTCTGGTATGTTTGTGATGGCATACAACGTCTGGAAAACCGTTGAGATGGGCCGCCGCATTGAGGCGGTTCCAGTTCTAGAACCGGCCTGAGCAGTCCCGCATGAAACATGACGTAATTGAAAAAGCTAGCGGCCTGCTGGGCGTGCTGATCGCAGTGACAGTGAGCATCGGCGGTATCGCTGAGATCGTCCCGCTAATGATGTCCGGACCTGTTGTCGAAGCAGCGCCCGGTATAGAGCCCTATGGCCCACTGCAGCTGCATGGACGCGACATCTATATTCGCGAAGGCTGCTATAACTGTCATTCCCAGATGGTGCGGCCGTTCCGGGCGGAAACTGAGCGCTACGGACACTATTCACTGGCTGGCGAATCCGTATACGACCGTCCGTTCCAGTTTGGCTCGAAGCGCACAGGCCCAGACCTCGCGCGGGTTGGTGGACGCTACCCCGATGAGTGGCATCGCGTGCATCTGCTCAACCCTCGCGATTTGGTCCCTGAATCGAATATGCCGGGATATCCGTGGCTGGCCAATCGGGGCATAGATGCTGAAGTGGTGAAGAACAAGCTCAATGCGCTGCGTGCGCTAGGCGATCCCTATTCCGATGACGATGTGGAAAGCACTGCGAGCGCGATTGAAGGCAAGACAGAACTCGATGCCCTCATCGCATATCTGCAAGGCCTTGGCACGACTGTTGGTAGAACGAATTAGGTAAGGCGAATGGATATCAACACGTTTCGCGGCATCATGACTTTGTTGCTTATGGTTTTGTTTATCGGCTTGGTGTTCTGGGCTTATAGCCGAAGACGCAAAACAGATTTCAACGAAGCTTCGCAGCTGCCTCTGGAAGAACACACAACGCAAATACCCGACGAGAGAGGCAACTGACATGTCTTTTGGTTGGAGTCTGTTTGTAATTGCGCTGACCTCGCTCAACATCCTGGCGTGCGCCTGGCTGATCAATTGGTCCAGCAAGATGAATATCGGTGATGGTGAAACCACCGGACACATCTGGGATGGCGATATCGTTGAAGGCAATAATTCATTGCCGCGCTGGTGGTTGGGCCTGTTTTGGATCACGATAATATTCGGATGTGGATTTTTGGTGGCCTATCCGAGCTTTGGCGACTTCTCATTGTTGAAGTGGGACCAAATTAGCCAATATGAAGAGGAAATCGCTGCGGCCGAAGCGGTCTACGGCGAGGTATTCGCTGAATTTGCCGCAACACCGCTGGACGAGCTGAAAAACAACCCGGCCGCTTTGAGCGCCGGCCGCAACCTCTTTGCGAATAACTGCTCAACCTGCCATGGCTCCGACGCTCGCGGTGCCCGTGGATTCCCCAACCTTGCCGATGCGGAATGGCAATGGGGCGGCGACCCCGACCAGATTCTGACGACAATTCGCTCTGGACGCACTGGAATCATGCCGCCTTTCGGCGCAGCGCTCGATGATGCAACAAGACAGCTGCTAGCTGACTATGTGTTGAGCCTGGCGGGACGAGAAGTAGACGCCGAACGCGTTGCCGCGGGAGAGCAGCAGTTTCGTACTTTCTGCTTTGCCTGTCATGGGCTGACTGGTGAGGGCAGCACATTGCTCGGCGGACTCGCCCTGAATAACGAAATCTGGCGCCACGGTTCTGGTCGCAGCATCATTCTCGATGTCATCACCAATGGCCGCAACGGCGCAATGCCAGCACAAGAACCCTTGCTTGGCGCGGATCGAACACACGTACTGGCTGCTTACGTCTTGAGTCTTTCGGACGAGGACTGATGCAATGCCAGACCATGACAACGCGTCGGAAAACGAGCATCTAGAAGCTTCGCAGGATGCCGAGGACGCTCCGCTTCGGGAACTCAGCCGCAAGCAGCGCGACATTGCTGTAATTGGCTGGTGTTCATTCCTGGTTGCGGCCGTCGCAACCATGTTTTTCTTCGCGTGGATAGACCCGCTTACGCTTATCGAATCCGCACAGCCGCCGATTTCCGTCGACATAATGGGCGGCTATGCCATTGGGTTCTTCTTTTTCTGGGCCCTATCCGCAGCATCGGCTGCACTGACGGTTTACTTAATTCGCACTCGCCGGGGTCATCCGTCAGTCGACGAGTGAACCACCGTGGAGAATTCGACACACAAGTCGCTGTATGCGGCACACGAAAAAATCCATCCGCGCGAGATTGACGGATTGTTCGCGCGTCTGCGGCTCGGCAGTATGCTTGCCTTGCTCGGCGCCTACTATTTGGCCGCCTGGTTGCAGTGGGACGGACGCCAAGCCCTGCTCTTCGATCTTCCGGCACGTAAGTTCTATATTTTCGGGCTCGTCTTGTGGCCGCAGGATTTCTTTTTTCTTTCATGGTTGCTGATCATTGCGGCGCTTGCTTTGTTCTTCTTTACAGCATTGGGCGGGCGCCTTTGGTGCGGTTATGCTTGCCCGCAAACAGTATGGACGGAAGCGTTCATTTGGATGGAGCGGCTTGCCGAAGGCCCGCGATCCAAACGCATAAAGCTCGACAAAGCGAAGTGGTCGGGTAAAAAGCTGAACCGAAAAGCTATCAAGCAAGTGCTGTGGGTCAGCTTTTCATTGTGGACCGGCTTTACGTTTGTCGGCTACTTCACGCCAATTCGCGAGCTGACGGCTAACGCAGCAACATTTAGTTTAGGCGGGTGGGAAGCCTTCTGGATCGTATTCTACGGCTTTGCAACTTACGGCAATGCCGGATTCTTGCGTGAGCAAGTTTGTAAGTACATGTGCCCCTATGCACGCTTTCAAAGCGCGATGTTCGATCACGATTCGCTGATCATTTCCTACGACGAGCGCCGCGGCGAGCCGCGCGGCTCCAGGCGCCGCAATGAAGATCCCAAGTCGAAGCAACTGGGCGACTGCATAGACTGTCAAATGTGCGTTCAGGTTTGTCCGACGGGAATCGATATTCGAAAAGGCCTTCAATACGAGTGCATTGCGTGCGCAGCATGTATTGATGCGTGCGACAGCGTAATGGACAAGATGGCCTACCCTCTCGGTCTAATCAAATATACGACACAGCAAGCAATCGACGGCAAAAAAAGCCGCATCCTTCGACCCAGAATTCTCATTTACGGCTTCTTGCTCACAGCGCTTTGCGTTGGCTTCCTAGCGGCTCTCGCGTTACGCACACCACTTGAACTGGACGTAATTCGAGATCGCAATGCGCTGTATCGAGAATCGCGCCCAGGCTTCATTGAAAACGTCTACACTCTTCGAATCATCAATAAGGACACGGTAAGTCACGATTTCGAACTTAGCGTCGATGGACTCGATACCATCTCTGTCGAAACCAACTCAGATGGTATTTCGGTCGGCGCCGGAGAAATTCAGACAGTGGCGGCTCGAGTGCTCGTTGAAGACGGAATTGCAGCGGGCGGCGGACACGATATCAACTTCACACTTACAGGGCTGGATTCATCAAACACGACAACCGAACAAAGTCGGTTCTTCTTGCCATGAACGGGGCCAACGATCCCCACACTGACAATCCAGCCTGGTATCGCAACACCTGGCCCTGGCTGCTGATGCTGCCCCCGCTCGCTTCAGTCTTCGGCGGATTCACGATGCTCTATCTGGCAGTCAGCGAACCGAACGCATTGGTCGTCGAAGACTATGCGCGCATTGAAGAACTCACCGCGCAGCGCTTTGCGCGCGACCGCTTGGCGGTCAGCCTCGATGTGGAAGCAAATTTACAAATCATCGAGAATTCCCAAGACAGCATCTCAATAGTGGCCGAGATTACGCAGCTTGCCGGAACTTCGTTGCCGCCGGTTCTCATGCTGGAAATGCGGCATGCGGCCAATGCGTCGCGCGATCGAAACATTGAAATGACATTGCAGGGCGGCCAATACCGAGCCGATATGCTAGCGGTTTCCGGTCACTATTCGATCGAATTGTCGCCGCCAGGCGGTGCGAGCTGGCGCCTAGCTGGCAATTTGACTCCAGACATCAAAACGCTGCGCTTACAACCGTTCAATCACCCGAGATAGGCAATGCAGTGCTTCCATTGCTATGAACCCGTCCCGGCCGGCTCGCAATGGAGCCTGACGGTCAAAGGCAAAGAGGAACGCGTTTGTTGCCCCGGCTGCTTGGCTGTCGCCCAACTAATTCAAGACCAGGGTTTCGAACAGTTTTACGACTTTCGAACAGCGCCGGCAAACAAGCCAAGAGAATCTGACGATCAAGACGCTTTCGAAGTCTGCGATCGACCGGATGTGTTCAACAAACTCACCCGCGCCATCGACACTGACACGCGCGAACTTCGCTGTCATATCGGCGGGATAAGCTGCGCTGCCTGTACATGGCTGATTAACAAAGGTCTGCGCAATATTGAAGGTGTAACAGACGCGTCGATCAACCCAGTGTCTGGCGAATCCACCATTCAGTTCAATCCACACTTGGTTTCCGCAAGCACAATCTTCCAGACGATCGCCGATTTTGGCTTTGAACCGCGCCCGGTTACCTTCGCGCAGTCCAATGACGGACAAACGCAGCGTTCGCGCGCCGACCTGAAGCGACTCGCAGTCGCGGGCTTGGGTTTCGCGCAGGTTATGAGCCTGAGTGCAGCTTTATATCTCGGAGCGTTCAGTGCTATGGACGCGCGTTTTGAGCAGTTTTTTATCTTTGCAAGCCTGCTCATCGCGACACCCGTTGTCCTATATGCTGGTGCGCCTATCTTCAGTTCTGCATGGAGCGCGCTCAGCCGTCACGGCGTGAATATGGACGTGCCGGTCAGCCTGGCGATAGCCGCCGCGCTGGGCGCGAGCGTATTCAATGCGTTCAGGGGTAGCGGGCACATCTATTTCGATTCTGCGACCATGTTCGTTTTCTTCCTGACTCTCGGCCGCTTTCTGGAAACTCGCGCCCGCAACAAAGCAGGCAGCCTCTTTGCGGCGCTCGGAGAGTTGACGCCTATTAGCGCCCATAGACGATCTGACAACACAGTATCGAAGGTGGGTACGTTGGAGCTGAATGTCGGTGACACAGTTGTTGTCGCGCCCGGCGAGGCCCTGCCTGCTGACGGCATTCTACGAACGAGGCGGGCAACAATCGATGAGTCCATTCTCAGCGGTGAATCGCTAGGGCAATCAAAACTTGCAGGAGATGCATTGCTCGGCGGCAGCCTCAATTCAGGCAGCGAACCCATCGATGTCGAAATTACGCATCTCGGCAATGAAAGCTACATAGCACGCGTAGGCAACCTGCTCAATGCTGCAATGGCGGATCGGCCCAACTTCATCGGTCTGGCCGATCGAGCAGCTGCTTGGTTCGTTGTGGCTCTGCTGCTTCTAACGACCGCTTGCGGCTTGACGTGGCTGGTCGTTGCCCCAGAACGCGCGTTTGAAATTGTGCTCGCGATGCTCGTAGTTACGTGCCCTTGCGCACTATCGCTGGCAGCACCCACGGCCTTCGCGGTCGCGCTGGGCCAGTTCGCACAACGTGGTCTGCTGCTGCGCTCCGCACGCATCATCGAGCGCATGGGAGATGTGCATCTTTGGATGTTCGATAAAACAGGTACCGTTACCGAAGGCCGGATGACGATTAATCACATACAAACGTTTGCAAAAACTGATAGTGAGGAGTGCCTCCAACTTGCAGCAGCGCTGGAGGCCGGTATCGAGCACCCCATCGCCAGAGCCTTTCAATGCAGCGCAGCGATTCCGGCCGCCACACAAGTGCAGTGCGTTGCGGGCGAAGGTATCTCCGGCATCGTCAATGGACGCAGCCTGCGTTTGGGGTCGGCCGCATTTACAGGCATGCAGGATGACTCGGACGGTTGCTCGCGATTGATCTTCCTCATGGAAGGCACGACGCCTCTCGCACGCTTCGAACTCACCGATACAATCCGAGCTCATGCACGCAACGCGCTTCAGCAACTTGCGTCGAGCGGCATGCAAATAGCGCTGGTGAGTGGCGACCGAGAAGCAAACGTTGCAAATACTGCAAACACTCTCGGTTTAGCGCACTACTACGCCAAACAGCTCCCAGAACAAAAGCTCGAGTTGCTCCAAAAGAAACAAGACGAAGGCTGCGTGGTGGCAGCAGTTGGCGACGGTATCAATGATGCGCCGTTACTCGGGCGAGCCGATGTCTCAATTGCAATGGTATCTGGCAGTCAGCTAGCTAAGGCAACGGCAGATATCGTCTTTACCGGCAGTGATTTACGGGTTGTGGCGCAACTTCCAAAATTGTGCAACCGAGTGCGTGTCGTTGTACGCCAGAATTTGATGTGGGCTGCTTGTTACAACTTACTCGCAATACCGCTGGCAGCCACAGGGCTGATTGCCCCTTGGACGGCCGCATTAGGCATGTCGCTCAGCTCAGTCATGGTCGTGCTCAACGCGTTGCGGCTTAATCGGTCGCTCAACAGCGATGTTGAATTGCAGGAGCATACGAATTCACCCAGATTAATTGCAGGCGCGCAACTACGATGAGCATGCTATTCGCACTCATACCACTGGCAGCACTGTTGCTGGTTTTCGCAATTTGGGCGTTCTTCTGGGCAGTGCGGTCAGGACAGTTTGATGACATGGATACACCAGCCGTTCGCATCTTGCTCGACGAACCAGACAAAAAAAATGACTAGCATAAACGTCGGGCTACTAGTGGCTGCTTGGTTCACCGGCCTCGCTGGAGGCAGCGGGCATTGCCTGGGCATGTGCGGAGGCATTATTGGCGCGCTTGGCGTCGGACAAAAAAAGGGTAGCCGTGGAATCGCCGTTCTAGTTTCCGCGCATGTTGGCAGGGTTGCCGGTTACGCTGTTGCTGGCGCCTTGGGGGGCCTCATCGGCGCCCAGCTCTCTGTCGGTCTACTTGGCCCAAACGCGTTGGTCACTTTGCGCGTTGCTTCTGGCGTCTTAATCGCCATCATTGGATTGCAGCTGCTACTTGGTAAACATCTATTGTCGAGACTCGAACGCGGCGGCGCATTGGTTTGGCGCCACATTGCGCCCACATTCCGCTCGCTGTTGCCGCCACGCACGCCTGTCCATGGGTTCGCCGTTGGCGTGTTGTGGGGATGGTTGCCTTGCGGGCTGGTATATGCCCAACTCGCGGTCGCAACGACTTCCGGCAGCGCAATACAAGGCGCGCTGTCGATGAGCGCCTTCGGTCTAGGCACAATGCTCAGTCTAAGTGCGATGAGTATCTTGCTGCACTCTTTAGGACTGGCAAGGCTGCCGCGCCAAGCAAGTGGAGCTTTACTGCTCGTGTTTGCAGTCTGGACCGTATTCCCGATTCTCAGTGCCGGACACGCGATGCACTAGACTACGACGCGCTCGGAGGCGCCATTGTGAAGGTCCGTCTCGATTGCAGTTTCGCTACAGTATCTTATAGATACCAAACAGGATGTCGCGCGGGTTCACAAGGACCTCAGGTCAATTAATCGCCTAACAGCGCTTCAACGTACCCACTCACGTCGCGAACGTGCTCGGGACTTAACATCGACTCAAATGCGGGCATTTCATTGCGGCCGGTCGAGACTATCCGGCGAATCTGCTCGAACGACATTTCGCGACTGAGCGACGGACCACCATGCCCGCCCTCTCCTTCGCCTCCATGGCAAAACGCGCAGGTAGTCTCGAACACGCGCCCGCCATTGGCCAGGTTCGCGGGCCCATCTGCTGCCGGTGGCACAGATGCAGACACACTGGGTGATTCAATGGGTTCCATATCTCCATCTAAAGAAAACAGCCACACCGAATTGCCACGATCCCCTCCAATAGAAACGCTTCCGCCGGCAAAAACCGCAATGTGTTGTTTGCCATTGCGCGAAAAAACGGTTGGCGGGGCGTTGATCGCGAAGTCTGTTTGAAATGTCCACAATGGCCGCCCGTCATCGGCAGCAAGCGCCGTGAAACGGCCATCGTTGCGTCCCACAAACACAATGCCGCCCGCCGTGGCTACCGAACCGCTATAACATCGGCCCGGCCAGTGTTGCTGCCATACGATTGTATTTGTGTGCATGTCCATTGCCGCGAAAATACCGAGGCTGGGCATTGGGTTTCGCCCAAATTCGCCGCCAATGTATAAATCACCTGTGGGTGGCCTTGCGGAATCAATTTCCCACGCCCTGAAAACGGACGCCGAGTCGCTTGCGCACACGTACAAAATCCCTGTAGCAGGATCGAACGAGTTCGGCGGCCAATTGGCACCGCCCCCGATACCAGGCTTGGCCATCACAAAGTCGAGCCAGTACGGCGTAAATATGCGCCCGCCGTTAACCGGCGGAAAGCCTTCAGGCGGCACAGGCAATGACTGCGGGACGAACGCCTCGCCGACGGGCACAGGCTGTGTGGGCGACGTTGCCTGACGAGGTTCCTGCAGCACAGGTTGCTCTTCAATACCGACCAATGGTTCGCCCGTTTCCCGATCGAGAATATAAGCCCAACCACTCTTGCTGGTCTGCACAAGGCCGCGCCGCATACGGCCCTCATATTCCAAATCAAACAAGACCACTGGTGTTGCAGAATCGTAGTCCCACAAGTCGTGATGCACCTGCTGAAAATGCCAACGATATTCGCCGGAATGTATGTCCAAAGCGACCACTGAAGAAGTAAACAAATTATCACCGGCTCTCACGTTGCCATTGAAGTCTGGCCCTGGGTTTCCGGTGGAGAAATAAACGAGGCCAAGTTGGGGGTCAACGGCCGGTGTTTGCCAAATCGTACCGCCACCGTGCATCCAAATCTCGTTGTCTTGCGGCCACGTATCATGGCCATACTCGCCTGGGCCGGGAATCGTATAAAACGTCCAGACTAGCGAACCATCGCTCGCATCGTAAGCCCTGATTCGCCCACGCACACCGAGTTCCGCCCCTGCGAAGCCAGTGACGACCAGGCCATCGAAGTACAGTGGTGCGCTCGTTATCGTAAAGCCGTCTTCCCATCTTTCGGCCTGAACGGACCAAAGCACGTCACCGGTTTGAACATCCAAGGCAACCAGCCTGCCATCCAGCTGGCCTTGATAGATCCT
>JAHEEO010000267.1 GCA_024640665.1 Rhodospirillales bacterium
AGGCGTGGCGACTTCTTGGGCTATGGTCGCGAACATTGCGGCGGCACTGAGCGGGGAATCGTTCATTCCGCAGGACAGCGTGTTTGGTGGTAAATAGACATCGTCGGCCCGAAATATCATCGTAACCGTTTCACCAGTATTTGCATTGGCCGAAGATTCAAGTCCAAAAAGCGTCGTGCCATCCCAGATAATCCCCGTGGGACCTTTGGTCGCGACAACGATCCGTGCCCATGAATTGATGTTATTGCGCAACGTACCGCGGTAGGCATGACCGGCAGATCCGGGTGCTTCAGCGTTTACGAGTGCGTTTATTCTGGCGTTAGATTCGAGCATCAGATCGAACTGTCTGCCCAGCGCACTGAAGCCGATCACTAAAGAATCGTCTTTTTCGGGATTCGATTGCAACGCTGCGACTGAGTGTAAGTCGAGTACTTGCTCTATATAGTCGAGTTGCACTTCTTGAGCGTGCAAGTGCATTGACAGCATGCCTGTAAGTACAAACGAAACCTTGCGAGTTGAGATCATGGCGCATCCGTGCATGTTGGCCTCAAAGCCCATAGTACATTTCGCGCTGGAAATGTAACGGGAGAGGATCACAAGCCGAGTGCGGCTGTCATGATGTCGCCGATAGGCGACGCTACTCGTCTTCTTCTGGTTCTTCCGAGTAGTAGCGAAAAAAGTGAGTAAACAACACGCCGTCGGTCGCCACCGGCTTGCCGTCAGCGATTACTGGGCGCATATAAGCTTCTGTCATCCGTTGGACATAAGCGGCATCGACCATATCGGATGGAGCTGATCCTATGCCGGTAATCTCGGTTACCGCGCCGTTCTCGTCGACGCTAAACTCCAGTGTGATGGTGCCCCAGGCATAAGGAAGCGAGCGGCTGCCTCGGTCCACCGGCGTCATTGGAGCGATAAAACGAATTGCGGCAGGATCAGCAAAAAAACTCTCCGGGTCAACGCGGCCGCTTTCTGCTAACAAGTCATACGCAAGCGCATAATGTGTTGCAGCTTCATCGTGTTCTTCACGAACAATTGCCCAGTCGCCAAGCGTGACGTGCGACATTCCTAATTCGTATTTGTCGACCAGTGAGGATTCCGCAACGATAGCCGCAATTCTCTCGAGCGCGCTCTTTCGTGTGCCGGAAAGCAAATCGATTTTCGCCATGCCCCGTAAAGGCTCCAAAACAGCCGGGTCATGTTCTCCAAACTGAGCCTCAGCGATGGCCAGGGCATCAGCGTATTGTTGCCGAGCATTCTGCTGCAGCCGTGAACGTTCGTAATAGTCGGCAAGGTGATAGTGGAATGGAATAACGCGCTCGTCGTCGATGCCAAATCTGCGCTGGGCTGTTTCTAATCGCTCCGTTTGCAGTTCGCGTGCTGTCACCGTATCGCCGATACCCAAGTATGCTGTTGTTAGATCGTCGATCAAGCCAGCTTGTTCTACGTTGAACAAGCCGTCGTTTCGCTGGCTGATTGTCCGGGCTTGTGAAAACGCCGCTATTGCCTGGGGAAAACGCCGCGCCTTCACGTAAGAGCGGCCCAACAACTGCATCGGCATAATAAGCGTGTTCGAGAATTGGCCTTCGCTGCCTTGCAGGGACTCGATGACATCCAAGAAGATAGTTTCGGCTTCATCCAAACGCTGTAGCTCGCCGAGGATATGGGCAAACATTACCTTGTCTCGATTCGCATCGATATCTGGCAAGGCTTCGAGTTCGCTTAGCGCGATTTCTGCCGGACTCAGTGCTGCTTCGAAATCACCGGCCGCGACGAGATTGTCGCGAGCAAGCCGCAGACTGTCGATGTAACTTTGCTGGTCGGCCGACCGCTCGGTGTGTGCGTCGAGATTTAACTGCTGCGTCGACTCTTGGGCGTGGCCGGTCAACACGCCAAGAGTTAGCGCGACCACTATCGAGCGCAGGATGTGTAGCGCGTATAAGCTAGTCCACTTCATCCGGAACATATCTGAACGTAAACAAGAAACCGCGACCGCGTGCGTAAACGAATTCCCCATTCTCAATGCGTGGCCGGAATCTAGACTGACGTATCGCCCGAGCTGCTGCTGCGTCCTTGAACCCAGGTGGTTCAGATTCGACAATTGCAACATTCTCGGGGCGCCCGGTTGGGTCGACGTCAAACTGCACCAGCACGCGGCCTTCGATCGCATCCGAATCGAGCGGATCGCCGCTGATCCCGCGGATGCTCATGTTCTCGAGCAAGACCACGACGGGCCTTCGCAGAGAAAACCATTGCTGACGAAGTGAATCGCCATCGGGCAGTGTTCCGGCAAGTTCCCACGCACCCAGATATTCATTCTGTCCGCCCCCGACTGGATTGAAGGCGGTTTTCCAGTCGCCGATGTCGACCAACGTCTCCGCAAGTTGCAGAGGATCTGGGTTGCCTAGCTCCTGAAGAATTTCCAGTGCGGAGTTTAGTGAGCTGGCACCGCGCGGATCGCCGAATGCTTGGCTTCGAAAACTGTTGCCGATCTCTCTGTATGGAGTGACAAGCAAAGGATGGTTTTTATCATATTCGCCACGGATCATTCTTATGGCGCGGTCATATTGCGCGCGCTCATCAAAAAATCGTGCAACTGTTCTCAACCAGCGGGCGTACTTATAGATGCCTTCAAGTACTTCGATTGATCCTGCCGGATGATTGCGTTCGATGAGGGCTAGCGCAGCGAGCTGTTGCTCATCCGCCTCAAGGTGCATTTGCATTGCTTGAAATGAGCGCGTAAGCCTGTCGAGCAGCACGATTTGGTTTTCGCTCAGTAAGCCATCGACGCGCCGCTGCACAGTGCGGGCCTCGTCATAGGCCGACACTGCATTTTGATACTGTCTGTCGTCGTGGTAGTTGTCGCCAAGCCCAATGGTTGGCGCGATCGTTGAGCGGGCAAACGGACCATCTATGTCGCGAAATATCTCTATCGCTCGCAAGTAGTTCAGTTCGGCATCGTCAAACAATTGCGCCTGCCGTTGAGCCTCGGCCAAAGCCTGGTGGGCCACGGCGGCTTCCGTGCTCAATTCTCCGGATTCGGCGATGGTGAGATCCAGCATAGTCTGGCCTACAGCGACAGCCTCGCCGTACTGACCCTCCGCGACCAAACGTTCAAACTCGATCTGAGTCTCGAAGCGCGTGGGAGGTATTGCAGCTGTCGGTTCGCCAACGTCAGAATCTCCAGACTCAATAGACGCTGCATTGTTCTGCGTGGCGGTTCGCTCGGCGGCGTCTAACGCCGCCTCATCGGATTGGCTGCGCGCCGCCAGGGGCCCCGTGAGCATAAGCACGGTCCAAATCGTCAGATATAGGGCCCGACCGGCCGGCCATCGGCAGCTGAATGGCTGTTTGATCCAATCCATGGCAATCATTTTACTCAAATGTCATGCTTTCGGTACGCGTTAAACCAACGCGTGCCCTTTATGCCATTCCAGCATAACATGCAGAATAAAGGTCGCGGGATTATCCCTAGCTGTGACATAAATCACCGCGAGATTATTGATTTTCAGGCAAATTAGCGTTCTCATCATTACTACGGCTGTTGCTGGTAGGTGCCATGTCGGATCT
>JAHEEO010000076.1:0-456 GCA_024640665.1 Rhodospirillales bacterium
CACTGACCAAAACCGGCGTGGAGCGTGTGGTGGTCTTAAACATGATTGCCAAACGCGTCATCGAGTCTCGTAGGGGAATACATAAAGAGCATGTATTCACCTATCGCGACAAACCGGTCTCCCGCCTGCACAGCAGCGCATGGAAACGTGCTTGGAAGAAGGCAAAGCTACCGACCGAGAAAGGCATTTTAAAAGGCGTTCACAACTTGCGGCACACGTTTGGCCGACGGCTTCGCGGCGCGGGGGTTCCATTAGAAACCCGCAAAGCGCTTTTGGGTCATGCCAACGGTGACATCACGACGCATTACTCAGCAGCGGAACTCAAAGAACTGCTGAATGCGGTTGAGATGATCACTCAGCGGAACGAAGCCCAAAGCCCGACGCTGACGCTGGTGAGCCAAAACGCCCGAAAAACTGTCGGAAATGTGTCGGAAATGAAAGTGGGACGAAGCGCGA